>NZ_JBKGXT010000004.1:0-272173 GCF_046546495.1 Pseudonocardia nantongensis
GAACAGATCCTCGGCAGGCAACATGACCGGCGCCCCTGACAGGTCGGCGACTTCAGCAATCACCAGCCTGTCCAGGGGCACCTTCATGTCGTGCGCCGACACGCCGATCAACCCACAGAACGCGCCTCAGCCGGTGGCGCCGCGCTCGTGCTCGTACTTCTTGCTCATGTGGTCGACGGCGTCGAGCTGGCTCCGGGCGTGCGCCTCGCGGGTGTCCGAGGCCCGGTTCTTCGCCGCGATCGTGCCCTGCGCCTGGCCCTGGAACTCCGGCATGACGTGCTGGGCGATGAGCTCGTAGGAGCGCTTGGTGGCTGCCGGATTGGCCCACTCGTGCCCGAGCAGCAGGAACGCGCCGAACCCGCCTGACTGGTCGGCCAGCTTCTGCACCTGGGCCTTCGCGTCCTCGACGGTGCCGATCGCGCCGATCCCGGCCTGGTTGATGAAGTCGATCATCCCCTTGACGTCGGTGCTGTCGCCGACGGCCATCTGCGGGAACGCGGCCACCTTCTGGAAGTAGTTGAACCAGTGCTCGATGCCGTACTCGACGTCCTTGTACGCCTGCTCCCGGGTCTCGGCGATGTGCATCAGCCCGACCAGGCGCCACGTGTCCCGGTCCGGAGCCGGCTGCCCGTGGTGCGCGGCGCGCTCCTCGACCACGTTCCAGTGGTGGGCCAGGGCGTCGAACCCGTCCTGGGTCAGGGTGGCACCGATCGACAACAGCCCGACGCCGTGCTTGCCGGCCATCCGCGGCCCGGTCGGCGAGGCCACCGCCGCGACCGCGATGTCGAAGCACGGGTCGGTGTAGGGGCGCAGCTGCAGCTGGGCGTCGACCAGGTTGTGCGTCGCCGTCCGGCGGGTGACCGACTCCCCGCGCAGCAGCCGCATGATGATGTCGAGGTTCTCCTCGAGCAGCTCGCGGGTGTCGGTCGGGTTCAGCCCGATCATCGACGAGTCGGTGGGCAGCGAGCCCGGACCGCAGCCGAGCATCGTGCGGCCCCGGGTGAGGTGGTCCAGCATCACCATCCGGTCGGCCACCCAGAGCGGGTTGTGGTACGAGATCGAGGTGACCCCGGTGCCCAGCTTGATGTGCCGGGTCCGCTCCGCGGCCGCGGCCATGAAGATCTCCGGGGAGGCGATGATCTCGCTTCCGGCCGAGTGGTGCTCGCCGATCCACGCCTCGTCGTAGCCGAGCCGGTCGAGATGTTCCACCAGCTCCAGGTCGCGCTGCAGGGCCAGGGTCGGGTTCTGACCGGGCTTGTGGAAGGGCGCCAGGAAGGTACCGAAACGCAGACGGCTCACAGATGCTCCAAACGATCTCGATCAGCGGCCGGTCCCGACCGCTCTGTCCGGAACCCCCAGCATGACGGTGCTCACACCTGTCGGCAGTGTGCGGAAAGTGGACAGCGAGCCGAGGGATCATGCGCGCCCGACGCCCCGATGAACAGTTCCGGCGAGCCGTGCATGCAGGGTCGGGACAACCACGACCCGAACTGTTGACACCACCGGTCTCCGGGGATCCAGGTCTACCCTGCGGGAATGAGCATCAGGGTCGCCCCGGAACAACTCGCCGCGACGATCCGCGACCTCCCGATCGCCTACCTGCTGACGTCCGGGGCCGGCCCCCGTCCGCACGTGGGGCGGGTGCAGATCGCCCTGTCCCAGGACCGGATCGCGGTGTCCGGCGCCGGTGCGACGAGCAGGGTGCACGTCGCCGCGGACGCGGCCGTCACGCTGCTGTGGCCGCCCCTGGCACCGGAGGGGTACTCGCTGATCGTGGACGGCACGGCCGGGCTGCACGACGAGCTGGTCGTCGTGCAGCCGGAGCGGGCCGTGCTGCACCGACCCGCGGCGGCCCCGGCAGCGCCCGAGCCCGAGACCGGATGCGCGGCCGACTGCATGGAGCTCCCGGTCGACGGGTGAGTCGGCCCGAGCGCGCGGTTCACACCGCGGTCAGCAGCCGCACGCCGTGGGCGGTGAACCCCTGTTCGGCGCCCCGCTGCCGGAGGACGCCGAGGTCGCCCGCGCCGCGATGACCGAAGGTGAAGTTCGCACCGACCACGACCGCGCTCGCTCCCGGCCCGCCGGCCAGGACATCGGCCGCGAACTCCGCGGGACGCCGACCGGCTCACCAGCGGTGCGAGCGTCTCAGCGGCGCCCGATGACGGACGTGTCGCCCGGGTTGATCAGGTCCGGCACGGTCCAGCCGTTCAGGTCGTACTCCGACATGCACTGCTCGGCGAACCCCTTCATCGCCTCCGCCGCACCCGACTGCTCGGCATTGAACAACAACTCCGCCCGCACACCCTCATGGTTACCCGAGTAGTTGCGCTCGTACAGCTCGTGCCGGCCCCCGAACTCCGACCCGATCGAGTCCCAGATCAGCTTCATCAGCTTCACCCGATCCACGGCCTCGACACCGTGCGAACCCCGCACATACTTGTCCAGATACGGGCGCACCTCCGGCGACAGGAAATCCGCCGAATGGCTCGGCAGATAGATCAACGACGCCCCCAGATCCTGCATGATGATCTCCCGCACCCGCGGATACCCCTGGGTCATGAACCACCGGTACGCCAACCCGTAGTCCAGCTTCGGCAGCTTCGCCCCACCGACCCACTCGTCCGGGTTCGCACACATCGCATCCGACAGTGCCCAGAACATGTTCCGCCAGCCGATGACCTCCCCCACCCGGGTCTGCACCCCCCGGAAGTCCTTGGTGCCGGTCACCTCCAGCCCCTTCATCAACAACCCCGCGATGAAGTCCAGCTTCACCGCCAGCCGGGTCACCCCGTGGAAGGTGAACCGGTGCAGGAACCCCGACCCCGGGAAGAACGTCGAGGCCTTCTCCGGATCCCCGTAGATGAACACGTTCTCCCACGGGATCAGCACCCGGTCCAACACGAAGATCGTGTCGTTCTCATCCATCCGCGACGACAACGGATAGTCGAACGGGCTCCCCATCGTGTTCGCCTGCTGCGCATACGACGGCCGACAGATCAGTTTCATCCCCGGCGCCCCCATCGGCACCGTGCACACCAGCGAGTACTCCCGCTTCTTGATCGGCAGACCGTAATGGGCCAGGAAGTTGAAATGCGTGATCGCCGACCCGGTCGCCACCACCTTCGCCCCGGACACCACGACACCCCGGTCGTTCTCCTCCTCCACGTGCATGAACACGTCGGAGACCTCGTCCGGCGGCCGGTGCCGATCCACCGGCGGGTTGATGATCGCGTGGTTCCAGTACAGCACCTTCTCCTGCGACTCCTCATACCAGCGCCGCGCGTTCGCCGCGTACGGGTCGTAGAAGTCCGAGTTGGCGCCCAACGTGCCCAGGAAGCTGGCCTTGTAATCAGGCGAGCGACCCATGAACCCGTACGTCATCCGGGCCCACTCTGCGATCGCGTCCCGATCCTTCTGCAGGTCCTCCACCGAGCGCGGGGTCCGGAAGAACGGATGCGTGACCCCACTGCTACCGGTGTCGGTCGGCACCGTGAGCGTGTCCTGCTTGCCCGGGTCGTGCAGCGCGTCATACAACCGCGCGGTCATCCGCACCGCATTGCGGAACGCCGGATGCGTGGTGACATCGTCGACCTTCTCACCGTAGAGGAACACCTCCCGGCCATCGCGCAGGCTCTCGACGTACTCGTCGCCTGTCATCGGCCGGGTCGCGCGGCCGTCGTCGGCGGTGGGGGTGGGAACGGAATCCTGTTGAAGCGTCATCGTCGACTCCTTCGAGTGTCTACGGTGCTGTCTCGGTCTCCGGCGCGCGAAGCGGTGGAAGGGGGCTCAGCCCGCGGCAGGCTGCTGGATCCATGCCTGGCCGGACGGACCGTCGGCGGAATCGCCCCAGAGCAGGGGGTCGTGGTCCCCGCCCAGGTGGTGGAACTTGCCGGTGTGGAAGAGCAGCGGCTTGCCGTCGTGCATCACGAAGTCCTGGACCTCACCCAGGTAGAGCACGTGATCCCCGCCGTCGTAGTGCTGCCAGGGAGTGCACGAGACGTGCGCGAGCGCCCCGCCCAGCCGCGGAGCGCCGCACTCGCTGTCGGGCAGCCACTCGACGTCCTGGTTGGGCTTGCCGGCGAAGTGCAGCGCCAGGTCCTTCTGCTCGGACTCGAGCACGTTGACCGTGAACGGGCTCTGCTCCACCAGCGAGCAGAGCTTCGACCGTCGGTCCAGCGAGACGAGTACCAGCGGCGGCTCCAGCGACACGGCGGTGAAGGCGTTCACGGTCGCACCGTGCGGGACGCCGTCGGCACCCTGGCAGGTGATCACGGTGACGCCGGTCGTGAAGTGGCCCAGGCACCGCCGCAGTTCTCGCGGGTCGATCGCCATTGATCAGTCCTACTTTCTGTACGCTTGGCGTACGAGCGGAACGCACTGCGTTCGAAAGACATCGTGACGGGACCTCGGCCGGCCGTCAACGCGTGAAGACACCATGAACGTGACTCGATTCCACTGCATTGAGAGGGTGAGCGACTCGATGGATGACCGTCGGAACGCCCCGGAGGGCCGGGACCACATCCAGAGCATCGAGCGCGGATTCGCCGTCCTCCACGCGTTCGACGCCGACCGCCCCCGCCCCACGTCCACCGACCTGGCCGAGGTCACCGGGCTGTCCCGGCCGGCGGTGCGGCGCATCCTGCTGACGCTCCAGCACCTCGGCTACGTACAACCGGTCGACGGCCGCTGGCGCCTCACGCCCCGCGTGCTGTCGCTCGGGCAGCACTTCACCTCGACGAACTCCATCGTCGAGGTCGCCGAGCCGCATCTTGCCCGGCTCTCCGAGACGACGGCGGAATCCGCGTCGCTGGCCGTGCTCGACGGCACCGAGGCCGTCTACATCGCTCGCGTCAGCGTCCGGCGGATCATGAACATCGACGTCTCACCGGGCACCCGGCTGCCGGCCGCGGCGACCTCGATGGGCCGGGTACTGCTGGCCTGGGCGGAGGAACCGCAGATCGAGCGCGTCCTCAGCGCCGGGGCCCCGGCCTACACCGACCGGACCGTGACCGACCCGAAAGCCCTGCGCGGCATCCTGCGTGACGTCCACTCCCAGGGCTGGTCCCTCGTCGACGGCGAGCTCGACGCCGAGCTGATCTCCATCTCGGTACCGGTCCGCGATCACTCGGGATCCGTGGTCGCCGCGCTGGTCTCGTCGACGAGTGTCGCGCGGGCGACACCGGAGGAGTTCCGGGCCGACGTGCTCGAGCCGCTGCTCGCGACGGCGGCGCGCCTGAGCACCGATCTCGGGCAACCTCGCGGTCTCGCTGCTCGGGAACAGCGGGAGGGGTTCTTCTGAGGCGTCAGCTCGCGCCCGGAACCGGGTGCGAGCCGTCGGCCGCCTTCGGCACGAGCACCTCGCCCTCGAGGCCGTCGGGATCGCGGAAGAACATGCTGTAGGCCGACCCGAAGTCGTTGATCGCGCCGTCGGAAGCACCGTGCTCGATCAGCCGCTCGCGGATCGTCGCGAACGCCGCGTAGGACGACGCGTGCAGCCCGAAGTGATCCAGGCGTCCGCGGTGCCACATCGGCGTCTGGCGGTCGGCCTCGTCGCTGTCGGGCACGGTGAACACGTTGAGCTCGGTGTGCGGCCCGATCCGCATCACCGTCATCGTCTCCTCCCCGCGCTGCCCGTGCGACCGGGTGGAACCGATCTCGGCGTCGAACACCGCCCGGTAGAAGTCTCCGAGCCGCGCGGGATCGTGGGTCAGACAGGCGATGTGGTCCACCCCGCTGAGCAACATGCTCGATCCCTCCCGTCACCGTGGGCCGGGGCTCCGGCACCGATCCGCACGGTCCCACGCCGGCCGATCGGCAGGCGACAGTGCGAAGGCCGGAATCCCCAGGCGGGGAAGCGGCGGATGACGTCACGCTCTGCAACCATCGGCAGCGGCCCCCGCCCTCCCTCTCGACGGGCGAAGGGTACGTAGCGACAGGATCCCGAACAGCAGACAACCCCCGGTAGCGGTGCTACCAGGGGTTTTGGCGGAGCCGCCTGGGAGAGTCGAACTCCCGACCTACGCATTACGAGTGCGTCGCTCTAACCGACTGAGCTAAGGCGGCGTGGTGCGGATCCAGTGTAGCGAGCCGACACACCGGTCCCGGGAGCCCCCCAGGTGTCAGCCCCGGTACAACGCGGTCATCATCGCCTCGACCGCGATCCGCGGCTTCACGTTCTGCGCCAGCGCCTCGCGGCAGGCGAGCACCGCCTCCAGCCGCCGCAACGCCGACTCCGCGCCCCACTCGGCGGCCGCGGTCCGGATCTCGCGCTCGCGGTCCGGGTTGGCCAGCGGCACCGGTGCACCGGACGCGCTGACGATCACGTCCCGGTAGAAGCCGGCCAGGTCGACCAGGGCCCGGTCCAGGGCGTCCCGCTGGGTCCGGGTGGCCCGGCTCTTCTGTCGCTTCTCCAGGTCCTTCTCCGCGGCCTTCGCCGACCGGGCGGCCGCGGCGGCCCCCTTCCCGGTGCCCCCGGCGCCCATCGCGACGGCGAGCTCCTCGCGCTCGGCCTCGTCCCGGGAGGCCCGCAGCGTGTCGGCCTCGCCCTCGGCGGAGCGGATCAGCGCGTCGGCGTGGTGGAACGCGTCGCCGAGCCGGCGCAGCGCGGTCGGGACGGCGAGGATCGCCTCCCGGCGTGCCCGCGCCTGCGGGTCACGGGCCAGCCGCCGGGCGCGGCCGACGTGCCCGCCGCACACCGACGCCGCCCACTGTGCCTGGTCGGGGTCGATCCCGTCCCGCTCGCGCAGCACCCCGGCGACCGCCTCCGGCGACGGGCTGCGCAGGTAGATCGGCCGGCACCGGGAGCGGATGGTCAAGGGCACGTCCTCCGGGTGGTCGGAGGGTGCGCACAGCAGCCACACCGTCTCCGGCGACGGTTCCTCGACCGCCTTGAGCAGGGCGTTCGAGGCGCCCTCGGTGAGCCGGTCGGCGTCAACGATGATCACGATCTGCCACCGGCCCGTGTACGGGTGCCGAGCGCCGATCTGCACCAGGTCACGCATCTCGCGTACCGAGATCGACAGGCCCTCGGGGTTGATCTCCCGGACGTCGGAGTGCGTCCCGGCGAGCACGGTGCGGCACGCCTGGCACTCGCCGCATCCCTGGTACGGGCACTGCAGCGCGGCCGCGAACGCGCGCGCGGCGTTCGACCGCCCCGAGCCGGGTGGCCCGGTGAACAGCCAGGCGTGCGTCATCGCCGACTCCTGCGATGCCGCCGCGTCCAGCTCGGTGACAGCGGCCGGCTGGCCCACGACGTCGTCCCAGACGGTCATGCCCCACCCTCCTGCGGCTGCGTGCGCGCGACCGCGGCGCCGTCGGAGCCGGTCTCCGGTGCCGGTTCACCGCCGGTCGGAGCGGGCAGCAGTGGCAGCACCCCGTCGCGGACGCGGGCGGCGACCTCGTCCTCGGTGCCGTCGGCGTCCACGACCACGTGCCGCTGCGGCTCGCTCGCGACGGCGCGGGTCAGCAACCGCTGCACCCGGGCGTGCTCCACCCCGGCCACCGCGGGCGCCGGGGAGTCCTCCGGGGCGCGGTCCAGCAGCACCGAGAGGTCCGGGCGGAGCCCGCCGGTGGCCCAGCGGGCCAGGTGTTCGAGCTCTCCGTCGTCCGGTCCGGACCCGATCTGCTCCGCGGCCGCACCGAAGCGGGCCAGCGGGCTGGTCATGAACCGGTCCATGACGACGACGGCGCCACCGTCCAGCGCCGGGCGCACCACGCGTTCCACCAGGTCGGCGCGCACCGCGGCGGCCGCGAGGGCCTTCGCCCGGAGCCCGGCGAGGTCTGCCTCCCGGGTGGCCGCGGCCCAGCGGGCCGCGTCCTGCTCACCGGGTCCCGACTCGAGGACCCGGTGTCCGCGCTCGCGCAGCGTGCCGGCCAGCCGCCGGGCGTGCTGCACGGTCTCGGCCGGGGTGGCGCCCTCGACGGCGATCAGCACGCCCTCGCCGGTCCGTCGCTCGCCCGCCCGCAACGCCGAGACCAGGTCCTTCACCAGCGGTTCCAGGCCGCGGTCGTCCATCTGACGGTAGGCGAACGCGCCGACGACCGCGGCCACGATCCCGCCACCGGCCAGCACGAACCGGGTGCCGTCGACCAGGAAGTCCGAGCCGCCGATGGTGATCGTGCGGGTGGCGACGACCCCGACGACGACCGGCACCACCGACATCGAGCCGAGCAGCACCAACCGGACCAGGGACTGGACGAACGCGTTGATCCGGCCGCGGATCCCGTCCGCGACCTGGGTCCCGATGATCGTCAGCCCGGTGAGGAACGCGATCCCGGCGAACCCGCCGACGAACATCACCGCCGCGATCGCCATGAACAGGTGCACTGCGACGGCGACCACTATCAGCGACAGCCCGGCCGCGACGATCGCGGTGCCGAACAGCCGGTTGTGCGGCAGGCGCCGGGCCAGCCGCGGCCCGAGGCCCATCCCGATCGCGAGCCCGCCGAACACCGCGACGAACAGCACCGAGTACGCCGCGTCACCGCCGCCGAGGCTGGCCGCGTAGAGCTTCGCGGTGGCGATCACCGCGCCGCCCGCGGTGAAGGCCCCGACGATGCCGATCACCAGCCCGCGCACCAGCGGGGTGTCGACGACGAACCGGAACCCGTCCCGGAGCAGGAACAGCATCGACGGCGGCGCGTCCCGGCGGTCCTCGACCGCGGTGCGACCGGAGATCTCGGGGATCCGGAAGAACACCACCACCGCGGAGAACAGGAACACGAACGAGTTGAGGAACAGCGCCACGTTCACCGCGGCGATCGGGCTGCCCTCGTCCACCAGCGGGGCCAGCTTGGTGACCAGCGCGAACAGCCCGGCCCCGCCGAGCACCGCGACGCCGTAGGTGACGACCAGGCCGAGCTGGGCGGCCGCCTCCATCTGGTCCGGGCGCCGCAGCAGGTTCGGCACCGCCGCGTCCTTGGCCGGGATCCAGAACATCGTGCACAGCTCGATCAGCAGGGTGACCACCAGCAGCCACCAGAGCGACCCGGCGAACGGGATCGACGCCAGCAGGCCGAACTTCAGCAGGTCGCAGGTGACCATCACCTTGCGCCGGTCGAAGCGGTCGGCGAGGACCCCGGCGAGCGGGCCGAACACCAGCGACGGGATCAACTTGGTGGCGACCACCCCGCCGAGCGCGAAGCTCTGCGCGGTGTACCCGGAGCTCGCGGTGAGGTGGGTGGCCAGCGACGTGAGCGCCAGCAGCGACATCCACTCGCCGGTCGAGGTCAGCGCGGTGACCGACCACAGCCGGCGGAAGGCCGGGATCGCCAGTACCGAGGAGACGCGGTGCGCGGTGGAGGCGGACCGCGGCGAGGCGGGGGATGCGATCGCCGGTCACCTCCTCCGGATCGCCGGCGGGCCGGCTGCCCGTCCGTCCGTCCCCACCAGATTAGTCGGGCGCACCGACGGTCCGGCGGACCGGGCGGCCGGGTGGATCAGAGGATCGTCGACAGCGTCTGGATCGCGATGACCAGGTAGACGAGCACGAAGAACACGGTGAACGCCCGGGCGCCAGTGCGTCCGCGGGTCAGTCGGGAGAAGCCGACCAGCCCCGGCTCGGGATCGACCCGCGGGCGGGCCGACACCACGGGTGGGCGGTAGGTGGTGCCGGCTCCACGATCGCCGGCAGGGCGGTCGGAGCCGGCAGCGCGGTCCGAGTCGGCAGCGCGGTCCGAGCCGGCAGGGCGGTCCGAGCCGGCAGGGCGGTCCGAGCCGGGGGTGGAGGTTGCGGAGCGCGGGCGGCGCGGCGTGGGCAGGCCGGGGAGTGGGCTCCCGGGGGCGCGGCGTGGGAACGGCGGAGCCGGGGTGCGCAGTGGTCGGTCCGGGGGGATCGGGGCGCGGGGGCCAGGGACGGGGCCGTCCGTGCAGCCCTCCGGTCCCGCGGCGGACCCGGACTCGGACCCGGCCTCGGGTTCGGACTCGGGCTCGGACTCGACACGCGTCGGCGCCGCAGGTTCAGGGGGCGAGCCGGTGGACGAGGCGGCAGGCGCGGCGCCGTCGTCGACGGCTCCTGGCGTTCGCTGCTCCAGGGCTGCGCGTTCGGCGGCGCGCTCCGCGACCAGCCTCGCGACGCCCCAACGCCGGTCGTCGGCGGGGGGCTGCGCGGAGGCACGCCTCACCTTCCACCGCACCGCCATCCGGGCATGCTAAAGGCCCGGCGGGCCGACCGTCCCCCTCGGAGCGCGGTGTGCCGCGGACCGCCCCCGGACGGGTGACCGGCGGCGACGGCTCCGCCGTACAGCCGGAGCGTCCTGCGTGGGCGCTCCGGCACGCGGTGAGTCCGGCGCGGTGGGCCGGGCGGCGCGGGTCAGCCGCCGTCCGGTGGAGGCGGCCCGTCACCGCCCCCGGCGGGCGGGGGCGGGGCGGCCGGCGGCGCGGCGCCCGGGAGCGGCGGCGGCGCGGGGACCGAACCGCTGCTCACCTGCAGCGTGACCTGCTCACCGGGCAGCGCCGCCCCACGCGGCTCCTGGCCGACGACCGTCCCCTCGTCGGCGCGATTGTCCACGGTCCGGGTGCTGACCTGCCAACCCGCACCCTCCAGCTCGCCGCGGGCGGCCCGCTCCGAGCGGCCGACGACGTCCGGGATCCGGGACTCGGCACCGCCCTCGAGGTAGCGCGGGTCGGTCGGTGGCAGTGGCGTCGGCGGGGTGCCGGCCAGCAACGGGGTCAGGGCGCCGTACCAGGTCCGGGCCGGCGTCTTGCCGCCGAAGATGTTGCCCTCACCGCAGGCGAACGGGCCGCTGCCGCCGTCACAGAGCGGCCGCGGCGAGTCCGAGTTGTCGAACGTGATCACCGCACCGGACATCTCCGGCACCGCGCCCATGAAGGCCGCGGACTTGTGCTGCTGGGTGGTGCCGGTCTTGCCGGCCATCGGCCGGTTCCAGCCGGCGGCGCGCGCCGCGGCCGCCGAGGTGCCCGAGATGTCGTCCTTGCTCAGGCCGTGGACCAGCGTGTTCGCCAGGCCGGGCTCGACCGCCTGCTGGCAGCCCTCCTCGGTGATCGGCACCGGCGCACCGTTCGCGTCGGTGATCGTGTCGATCGGTGTCGGTGGGCACCACTTGCCGCCGGAGAACAACGTCGCGCCGACGTTCGCCAGCTCCAGGACGCTCGTCGGCGTCACACCGAGGGTGAACGACGCGAGCTTCTGCGCCTTGGTCACCTCGGCGATCGAGCGGTCGGTGCGCTCGCCGGTGGCCGGGTCCACGAACGGCGTCGTGGCCAGCGACTTCATTCCGAGCCGGACCGCCATGTCGACGACGTCCGGGACCCCGGTGAACTCCTCCAGCTTGATGAACGCGGTGTTCGGCGACTGGGCGAGCGCGTCGGTCATGCTCAGCCGGGGTGGCAGGCCCTCGCTGGCGTTCGCGACCGGGATCGGACGGCCGCCGCCGTCGACGTAGATCGGCGAGGCGTAGCCGGACGGCGGCACCTGCATCGAGTAGTTGATGCCCAGGCCCTTCTCCAGCGCCGTGGCCGCGGTGAACATCTTGTACGTCGACCCGGCACCCAGGTTGACCGGCTGGTACGGCAGGCCATAGCTGGTCTGTTCCTCGTCGGCGTTCAACCCGAAGGTGCGGCTGGAGCCCATCGCGAGCACCCGGTGCTCCTCCTGGCCCGGCTGCACCAGCGACATCACGTTCGCGACGTTCGGAGCGTCCGGCGCGACCTCCTTGTCGAGCGAGCGCTTGACCTCCTCCATCGCGCGGCGGTCCAGCGTGGTCTTGATCGTGTAGCCGCCACGGGTGATCTGCTGCTCGGAGAAGCCGGCCTCGGTCAGGTACTGCACCACGTACTTGCAGAAGAAGCCCATGTCACCGGCACCGTTGCAGCCGTTCGGCACCCGGACCAGCGGATCCGCCACGCCGAGCGGGGATGCGGCCGCGTCCTTCGCCTGAGCGTCGTCGATCATGCCCTGCTGGCGCATCTGCTCGATCACCAGGTTGCGCCGCTGGGTCGCGACCTCCGGGTTCTGCACCGGGTCGAACTGCGTCGTGGAACGCACCATGCCGGCCAGCAGCGCAGCCTGCGGGACGGTCAGCTTGTCCGGGGTGGTGTTGAAGTAGGTCCGCGCGCCCGCGGCGACGCCGTACGACCCGTTCCCCAGGAAGACGATGTTGAGGTAGCGGTTGAGGATCTCCTCCTTGGGCAGCTGGCGCTCCAGCTGCAGGGCGATCCGCGCCTCCTTGAGCTTGCGCGCCGGTGTCTGCTCGGTGGCCTTCAGCCGGTCGGCCTCGGTCCGCGCCTCGACGTAGAGCATGTAGTTCTTGACGTACTGCTGGGTCAGCGTCGACGCGCCCTGAACGACGTCCCCGGACGCCGAGTTCGCGACCACCGCCCGCAGCGTGCCCTGCCAGTCCACCCCGTCGTGGTCGTAGAACCGGCGGTCCTCGATCGCCAGGATCGCCGCCTTCATCGCCGGCGAGATCTGCTCGTTCGGGACCTCGGTCCGGTTCTGGTCGAACAGGTAGGCGATCGGCTTGCCGTCCGAGTCGGTCAGCGTGGTCGTCTGCGGAGCCGGGTTGTTCACCAGGTCGACCGACGTCGAGGTGACGCTGTCGCCCGCCTCGTTGGACAGCATGCCCGCGCCACCGACCAGGGGGAACGCCATCCCGGCGGTGACCACACCGAGCAGGACGCACAGGCCGGCGAGCACGCCGAGGGGCCGGAGCAGGCGGCGGGGGAACCTCACGAGAGGCAAGGGTACGGGCGATCAGGTCAGGAATCCGTCAGGTCGACGTCCCCCGGGTTGCGTAGTTTTGCGACCTGCCCCCGACCACCTCCGGTTCCGAGAATCGACGGTGCGAGCGCGGGCCGCTGGGAGAGCCCGCCCGGACCGCCGAGGGGCTACAGATGACCGAGCAGAACGTCACCCCGATCGACGCCGGCCGCCGGACCGGGCGGCCCCGGTTGCGTGCCGCCGGGCGCCGGGCGTCCGGCCCGGTCTGGAACTGGCGGGCCGCGGCCCGCTGCCGGGCCGCCGACGCCGAGGACCTGTTCGTGACCGGCGCCCCGCAGCGCGAGGCCCGCGACTTCTGCTTCGCCTGCCCGGTCCGCACCGAGTGCCTGGCGCACGCACTGGACCAGCAGGTCGAGTTCGGCGTCTGGGGCGGGATGACCGAGCGGGAACGGCGGGCGGTGCTGCGCCGGCGTCCGGACGTCACCGACTGGGCCGGCCTGCTCAGCCGGGCGCGCAGCGACCACTACTCCGGACGGGGGGCGTGAGCCGGTAACTTTCCGGCTCGTGCGCACCACCGACCGCCTGGAGTTCCTCTCCGACCTGTACCGGACCCACGCCGAAGCGCTCGCCGCGGTCGTCGCGCAGCAGCAGGAGTTCCTCGCGGCCCACCCGGAGGCCGTCACCCCCCAGCTCGACGACGTCGAGGCCGAGCTGACCTACCTGCTGCTGCGCCACCACCGGCCGGCGCAGGTCGTCGAGATCGGCACCTTCCACGGCTGGTCCACCACCTGGATCCTGAGTGCCCTGCGCGACAACGACCTCGCCCATCCACCCGGGGGGCACCTGCACTCGTTCGACCGGGTCGACCACGCGCGGCGCACCGTCCCGGCCCCGCTCGCGGACGGCCGCTGGACGTTCCACCAGGGAGACCTGCGGGACACCGTCGACCGGGTCCCGCCGGACACCGGCTACCTGTTCGTCGACGCCGACCACGGACGCCGGTTCGCCCGCTGGTACCTGGACACCCTGTTCCCGCGGATCGCCTCCGGCACGCCGACCTCGGTGCACGACGTGTTCCACCTGCGCTGGGTGCGCCCCTGGACCGAGGGTTCCGAGGTCGTCCGCTGGCTGGACGAGCGCGGCGTCGAGTGGTTCACCGCCGCCCGACCGGCCGCGCGGCCGACCCTCGGCGAGCTCGACGCCGTCCGGGCGGAGCTCGGGATCACCGGGGCGCGCGGGACCGCGCGGAACCCGATGATCTGGTTCGAGATGCCCTGACCCCGGCGGCCCTCAGCTGCCGGTGGCCGCCGAGCCCGGTGTGGTGTCCCCGGCCAGCAGGTCGCCCACCGTGCGCAGCCCGTCCAGGTCGGCGACGTCCCCGGCGACCGCCGGGACCCGGGTCACCGGCACCGACGGGTGCGCGGCGGAGAACCGGGTGAGCAGGTGCTCCTCGCGTTCGGCCAGGTCGACCCGGTCGGCGTGCAGTCGCAGCACCGCGGCCGCGATCTGCGAGCCGGGCCCGCCGACCTGCTCGGCACCGGCCCGGGCACGGGCCGCGGAGACCGGCGCCAGCACCGGGTGCGTCCGGTTCAGCACCAGCCCGGCCAGCGGCATGTCCTCCGAGGACAGCCGGTCGGTGAAGTAGGCGGCCTCGCGCAGCGCGTCCGGCTCCGGTGAGGCGACGACCAGGAACGCCGTGCCCGGGGAGCGCAGCAGCGCGTAGGTCTTCTCGGCCCGCTCGGCGAAGCCGCCGAACAGCGTGTCGAAGGCCTGTACGAACGCCGAGGCGTCCTGCAGCATCTGCCCGCCGATGATCGACCCGACGGCCTTGGCGAACAGCCCGAAGCCGGCCTCGACGATCTTGCGCAGGCCCCGGCCACCGGCCCGGGCCGGCGAGGCGAGCAGCCGGATCATCCGGCCGTCGAGGAACCGGGACATCCGCTGTGGCGCGTCCAGGAAGTCCAGCGCGGACCGCGACGGCGGGGTGTCGACGACGACGAGGTCCCAGGTCCCGGTGGCGACCAGCTGGCCCAGCTTCTCCATCGCCATGTACTCCTGCGTTCCGGAGAACGACGACGAGATCGTCTGGTAGAAGGGGTTCTCGATGATCTTCTGAGCGCGCTCCGGCGGGGCGTGGCCGTGCACCATCTCGTCGAAGGTGCGGCGCATGTCCAGCATCATCGCCGAGAGCTTCCCGGCCGTGCCGTCCGCGGCCCGCCCCGTCCCGACGCCCGGCACCGGTGCCGGGTCGTTGCTCAGCTCGTCCAGGCCGAGCGCCTGGGCCAGCCGGCGCGCCGGGTCGATCGTCAGCACCACGACCTCGCGGCCCTGCTCGGCCGCGCGCAGCGCGATCGCGGCGGACGTCGTCGTCTTGCCGACCCCGCCGGAACCGCAGCACACGATCACCCGGGTGTCCGGGTCGGCGACCAGCGCGTCGACGTCGAGCTCGGGAGCGGTACGCGGGCTCACCGCCGGACCTCCAGGTGCACTCCCTGCGCGGTCATCGACTCCGCCAGCTCGTAGAGCGAGCCGAGGTCGACCCCGCCGAGCAGCGCGGGCAGGGTGAGCCGGGGCAGCGGCGGGTCGGGTTCGGCGTCCAGGCGGCCCAGCGCGGCGGTCTCCCCGGCGACGGCGACGGCGTGCTCGACGGTCTCCGCAACCAGCCCGTCGACCTCCTCGGGGGCGAGCGTGATCCCGGCACTCTGCAGGCCGTTGCGGACCCGCCCGGCGTCCACCCGGCCGCCCGCGGCCGCGCTCACCGACCGATCCGGCAGCCACTGCTCGCGCATCCGGTTGACGACCACCGACCCCAGCGGGATGTCCGCGGCGGCGAGCTCGGCGGCCGCGTCCAGGGTCTCGGTGACGGGCAGGTCGGACAGCAACGTCACCAGGTGCACCGCGGTCAGCGGTGAATGGATCAGCTGGTTGACGCCCTCGGCCTGGCCGTGGATCGGGCCGACCTTCGCGAGGTCGGCCATCGCCTTCGTGACGTCGAGGAAGGTCACCAGCCGGCCGGTCGGCGGCGCGTCGAGCACGACGGCGTCGTAGGCGGGGCGGCCGTCGGCCTCGGTCCGGGTGACGCACTCCTTGGCCTTGCCGGTCAGCAGCACGTCGCGCAGGCCGGGGGCCAGCGTCGTCGCGAACTCGATCGCGCCCATCCGGCGCAGCGTCCGGCCGGCCACGCCCAGCCGGTAGAACATCTCGAAGTACTCCAGCAACGCGGCCTCGGTGTCCACGGCGAGCGCGCGGACCTCGCCGCCACCCGGCGCGACCGCGATCTTCCGCTCCTCGTAGGGCAGCGGCGGGGTGTCGAAGACCTGGGCGATGCCCTGACGACCCTCCACCTCGACCAGCAGCACCCGCTTCCCGCCGGTGGCCAGTGCCAGTGCGAGCGCCGCGGCGACCGTCGTCTTGCCGGTGCCGCCCTTGCCCGACACCACGTGCAGCCGTGCGTGGGACAGCCCCTCGGGCCAGGGGGCGGGTCGTGTCGCGGGGTCGGCGCGGACGGTCGTCGTCACGCGGTCAGCGTACGGAGGGTGCCCGATGTCAGCCTGCCGACGAGGTGCGGCCCACAGCTCTGACGCTCGTTCCGCAAGCTCCACTCGGCACTGATGCTCGTTCCGCAAGCTTCACTCGGCACTGATGCTCGTTCCGCAAGCTCCACTCGGCAACGTCCGTCGCAGTGGGACGGCCATCCGCCGCGCTGCCCGGCCCGTCGCGGGTACTCCACGTTAGAGTCCGGCCATGAGCTCCCCGGTCGTGAAGTGGGAATACCTGACCGCCCCGCTACTGATCCACAACACCAAGCAGATCCTGGACAACTTCGGGCAGGAGGGCTGGGAGCTGGTCACGGTGATGGCCGGCGCCAGCTCCGAGCAGCTCGTCGCGTACTTCAAGCGGCCGGTGCAGCAGTGAGCCCGTCCGAGAACCTGTCCCGTCTCGGGCTCACGCTGCCCCCGGTCGCGACACCGGCCGGCGCCTACGTCCCGGCCCGGCGTTCCGGGAACCTGGTGTTCACCGCGGGCCAGGTGCCCCTCGTGGACGGCAAGGTCGCCCGCACCGGCAAGGTCGGCGCCGACGTCTCCGCCGAGGACGCCTACGACCTGGCCCGGATCTGCACGCTCAACGCGCTGGCCGCCGTCGACGGGCTGGTCGGCCTGGACTCGGTCGCCGGCGTGGTGAAGGTCGTCGGGTTCGTCGCGTCCTCGCCGGACTTCACCGGTCAGCCGGGCGTGATCAACGGGGCCTCCGACCTGCTCGGCGAGGTCTTCGGCGAGGCGGGGCAGCACGCCCGGTCGGCCGTCGGCGTGGCCGTCCTGCCGCTGGACGTGCCGGTCGAGGTCGAACTCGTCGTCGAGGTCGGAAGCTGAGATGACCGCGGCGACGTCCGCGGTCCCGGCCGGACACGAGCTGCTGCTGCGGCTGGCCGGCCGGTTCCCGGACGAGCTGCTGTGGCGGCTGCGCGACTGGCTGGCGTCCGGCACCACCGGGTCCGCGGACGCCGTCGGCGCGGTCCTGCCGCGCACCCTGCTCCGCCACCGGATCGGGCTGGACGACGACGAGCGCGCGCTGCTGGCCGCCGTCGTCGGGCCCGGCTCACCGTCCCGGCGGCTGGTGGCGGCCGTGCTGCCCGGTTCCACGACCCCGGAGATCACCTTCGGTGCCGCCGAACCGGACCTGGGCATCTGGTCGGCGCGATCGGTGGTGGCCGGTCACCCGGGTGCGACCGGCCTGCAGGTCGCCACCCGCGGCGACGGCGCCCAGGTGGTGCTGGTCCGCTGCGTGGCCACCACCGCGGCCCCACCGGCCGGGCTGACCGCCGTGCTGCAGCGACTGCTGCGGGTACACGGTGAGCGCACCCCCCGGGTCGAGGTGCTGCCCGGCGACGTCGAGCCGCCCGCCTACCACCGGGACGCGCTGGCCGCCTCGACCACGGTCTGGACCGGATCCCCGGCTCTGGCGGGCACCGCGCCCTGATCAGTGCCGGGCGCCGTGCCCGCGCCCCGGCCCGCCCGCGAAGGAGGCCCCATGTCCGACCCCGCGTACCGGTTGCTGCTCGAGCTGGCCGGCCGGGTGGACGACGACCTGCTCGCCGCCGGGCGGGAGCTCGTCGCCGTAGGCGAGGAAGGGCACGCGCTGGAGCTGCTGGTGGCCGAGCTGGTCGCCGGGCGGGTCGAGCTGCCCGGCACCGTGCGGCTGGAGCTGGTCGCCGAGGCCGCCGCGCGCCGCGTCCAGCCGGACGCCGACCGCTGCCTGCCCCGCGGCACCGGCGACGGTCCGGGCCACCGGTTCACCGGATCCGGCCCGGGTGGGCCGGCGATCGCGGCGGCCGTCGCGGCGGTGCCGGAGCTGGCCGACGGCGCGCTGGCCTGGCGGACGACACCGGCCGGGGCGGCCCCCGGCGCGCTGCCGCATCCGGTGCTGCTGGCCCGGGCCGGCGACGGCGGGTCCGCCGAGGTCGTCACCTACCGGGGCCAGGTCGCGCTGACCCGGGCCGGGCTGGTGGCCTCGGTGGAGGTGCAGGACGACCGCGACCCGCACACCGACTACCACCGGGCGGCCTGGGCGGCCTCGATACCGGTGCGGTCGCTGGGCCCCGGCAACGACGCCGACGCCGCCGCCGGTGCTCGCACGCCCCCGTCGGCCCCGTTCCCGGCGTCACGGCCGGCGCCGGCGCACTCCGCCCCACCGGCCGGGGTGGAGGACGCTCCGGAACCGGACGGGCCCGCACCCGGCCACGATCCGGGCGAACCGGACCGTGACCCCACGGCGGACACCGCCGACACCCCGCCCACCGGGGTTCCGACCGTTCCGGCGCCCACCGGCGCCGCGGGCCCGCAGCAGGCCACCGATGATCTGCCCGCCGGTGCCGGCACCGGCCCCGCCCCGGGCGCCGGCCCGTTCGACGACGGGCCCACCACGCCCCCGGCACCCGCGCCCGACCCGGCCTCCGACGGTGCGGATCCCGCGCATCCGGCGCCGCGGCCGTCGCCGCCGATCCGGGCGCTGCGCGAGGCCTCGGCCCCGCTCGCGACGGCCGGCGACTGGTTCGGCGGCACTCCCGACGGCGCGCAGGCCCCGTCCGGGAACGGCGTGCACGAGGCGCCGCGGAACGGGTCGGCGCCGGCACCCCCGCCGTCCGGCGGTCCCGCCGTCCCCACCCGGCGGGACGAGGACGTCTGGGCCCGGGACTGGGCGAGCGGCGCCTGGGCCGGTGCCGTGCTCGCCGAGCCGCCGTCCGACGGCCCGTCGACTGCCCGTCGGGAACCGGGGCAGCCGGGCCGGGGCGACGCCGGCCTGCCGAACACGCAGGGCGCCGGGACCGACGCCCCGACCCCGGCACCGGGGGTGCCGATCGCGCGCGCTCCCGCCCCGCCGCCGGGCGCCGCGGACGACTCCCGGCGGCCCCGCCATCTGCTGTTCGGCGGGGACACCACGGACGTCACGTCCGAGGACGCCGGAACCGCTCCGGACTCCCGGCCCGACCCGCAGGACGGTACGGGCGCCCCCGGTCCGACGGCGGAGCCGGCACCGGGAACCACCGCTGACCCGGCCCCGGAGGGCCGGCCGGTGCAGGCGCCGCAGCCGTCACCGGACACGCTCGCCGAACGGCTCAGCCCGACCGAACAGCAGCTCCTGGCGCGGTTGCACGACGAGCTGGATGCCCGGGAGGGCAGCGGCGAGCCGACCCCGCGCAACGGGACCGCCCGGCAGCCGGGGCCCGGACCGGAGTAGGTGCGCTGCCCGGCCGCGGACGGTGCTCGGCACCTCTACGGGAGGATCTCGACGCGCCCGTCCGTGCCGTTCACGCGGATCCGCTGCCGGTCCCGGATCAGCCGGGTGGCGCCCTCCACCCCCACGACGGCCGGCAGGCCGTACTCCCGGGCGATCACGGCGCCGTGGGTCATCAGGCCGCCCACCTCGGTCACCAGGGCCTCGATCGTGACGAACACCGGCGACCAGCTGGGGTCGGTGAACACCGTGACGAGGATGTCGCCCGGTTCGAGATCGGCCCCGGCCATGTCCGGGACGACGCGGGCGCGCCCCTCGACGGTTCCCCGCGACACCGCCAGCCCGACCAGCGCGCCGGCCGGTAGGTCGTCGCGCCGGTAGGCCCCGGCGATGGCCTCGCCGTCCGAGGTGAGCACCCGGGGAGGTGTCAGCGTCCGGTACCCGGCGAGTGCCTCCGCGCGTTCGCGGATGAGTGTCTCGTCGACCTGCCCGGTGCGGACCACCTCGCGCAGCTCGTCGAACCGGAGGTAGAGGATGTCGCCCCGGTCGCGCAGCACGCCGTCGGCCACGAGGCGCTCGGCCTCGCCCAGCAGGGCCCGCTTGTAGACGAGGTAGCGGCTGACCATGCCGAACTTGGGGTACTCCCGATACCCGATGAAGGTCCGCAGCCGGTCGATCATCGCCTTGGTCTCGTCGGCCTTCCGATCGCCGTCGGGCAGGGCGCGCAGGCGTTCCAGCAGGTCCTGCTCCTTGTGCCGCGCGACCTGGCGGCCCTCTTCGACACGCCGCCGGCCGGCGCCGGCTTCGAAGTTCTCCACGTTGCCGAGGATCATCGGGATCAACGCGGTGGGGCGCTCGCTCCACCGCGGCCTGCCGATGTCGATCTCCCCGACACAGCGCATGCCGTAGCGCTCGAGATAGGCGCGCAGCGCGTCGCGCGCCGCGCACCCGCCCGCGAGTCCGGGCAGGTCGTCGAGGAAGTCGTCGTCGGTGACGCCGCGCAGGAACGCCACCACCTCCGGATACGGGCGGATCACGTCGGCCACGTCCAGGAGCGCCAGCCCCATCTCCGAGGTGACGTTGTGCGGGACGGACCGGGTGAGCGTGTCGGCCGCGTTCTGCTCCCCCAGCCAGGCGTGCAGGTGCTCGTCCAGCCACCACGCCGCGTCCATCGCCGTCGTGAACACCTGGTGGCTGCGTGGGTCGAACAGCAGCCGTCGCAGCTCACCGAAGTCCTCCACGATGAAGTCGAGCAGGTCCGGTCCGCGCTGTGTGCGGATGTCGCGTGCGACGGCGGCGAGCGATGCCCGGCTACGGTCGATCAGCTCCTCGACCAGCGCCGGATCGGCGTCGATCATGGTCGACGCGCCACCGGCCGGCGGCCCGCCTGCCCTCTCGCCCGAGGGCGCCCCGACGACGTCGCCGCGGTCGATGACCGTCTGCAGCGCGTCCCGGAGCAGCGGGTCGGACCGCCCCGCCGTCTCCAGGAACCCGTCGCGGGCGGTGGGCGAGGCCAGGATCGCGGTGACGTCGACGAACAGCCTCCCGCCGGCCTCGGCCATCGGACGGGGCGTGGTCATCTGCCACACGGACAGGCCCAGCGGCGTCATCGCGTCGGTCATCATCTGCTGGTGGCCGACCGAGACGTAGACACGGCCGTCCCCGTCCTCGGCCCCCGGGATCGGGAACAGCGTGGTGATCGGCCGGCTCTGGACGATCCGGAATCCGTCGCCGGCCAGGCACCACTCGATGTCCTGGGGACGGCCGAAGTGCGCCTCGATCCGCCGTCCCAGGGCCGCGAGCTGCACCGTCTGCGCATCGGTCAGCGCCGGCCGCCGCTGCTGCCCGGACTCGACGACCTGCTCGCGCGTCCCGCCGCCCGGTGCGGCAACCACGGCCCGCTCCTTGACCGCGACCGCCCGGTCGACCACGGCACCGTCGCGCACCGTGTAGCGGTCCGCGTCCACCAGGCCGGAGACCAGCGCCTCACCGAGGCCGAGCACGGCTTCCACACTCGTGACGGTCCGGTTCGACGTCACGGGGTCGGCCGTGAACAGGACACCCGACGCGTCCGGCGTCACCATCCGCTGCACGACCACGGCCATGTGGACCGTGCGGTGGTCGACGCCGTGGCGCATCCGGTAGGTCACCGCCCGTTCGCTGAACAGCGATTCCCAGCACGACCGGACGCGCTCGAGGACCGCCGCAGGACCTACGACGTTCAGGTACGTGTCCTGCTGGCCTGCGAACGAGGCCGTCGGCAGGTCCTCGGCCGTCGCGCTGGATCGCACGGCGTACGCCGCGTGCTCGCCCGCACGCGCCAGTGACCGGGTGATCGCCGCCGCCAGATCGTCGGGGACGGGGTGCCCACCCACGGCGTCGCGGATCTCCGCACTGATCGCACCGATCGCGTCCCGGTCGTCCGGGCCAAGGCCCGACAGCCGATCGAGGCGGTCCTCGAACGACGGCACCCCCGCCATGGCCCGGCGGAACGCGCCGGTCGTCACGCAGAAGCCGGCCGGCACGGCGACGCCCGCGATCCGCGAGAGCTCCCCCAGGTGCGTGCCCTTGCCACCGACGTCGGCGATCCGGCTCCGGTCGATCTCCTCGAGATCCAGCACGAACGGAGGGAACGAGGCGGTCGTCGCCACGCCGCTACCGGCATCCACCACAGGTTCTCCCGTTCACGACGAAGGTGCCGGAACCAGGACGTCCCCGCAGGTCCCGGCGCCGGAAGGGAGATGGTGCGGCACGACCGGGGCCTTGCCGCAAGACCCGCCATCCGCTATAGCTTGGGAGTGGGAAGGGCCGCCGTCCGGACCTGCTCGACGACCCGTTGCAGGTGCAGCGCGCGCGATGCGTCGACCGGCGAGTGCAGGTCCCCGGCGTCGACCGCGGCGGCCAGGTCGTCGAGCAACCGGCCGTAACAGGCGACGGCGTCGGCCGGTCGGACGTCGATCCGGTGCCGCCCGGCCACACCGACGATCGCCACCTCGAACTCGGTCGGGTCGACCGGGATCCGCAGCGACAGCGCCAGCGAGCTGCGCGCCCCGCCCGCGTGCGCCAGCCCGATCCGCCACAGGTCCGGCTCGTCCCGGCGGGCCTGGTCGACGCCGACGACCGGGCCCAGCGCGGCGTCCAGCAGGTCGATCACGTGCGGGCCGACGTCGAGCAGGGCGCCGTGCTCGGCCCGCCACGCCGAGGTCGCGAACGGCCCGCCGAGCAGCGCCCCGGACAGCCAGCGCGCGGTGGCGGTCGTGTCCGGCCCGTGCGGGCCGGGCGGCACCGCGTCCAGCCAGGCCGCGATCGCCGGGTCGAACCGCAGGGTCAGCACGGTCGCCGAGCACACCCCTGCCGTGGTGATCGCGTCCGCGACCCGCTGCGCCGAGGCCAGGTCCGCGGCCAGCGGCTTCTCCAGCACCAGGTGCTTCCCGGCGGCCGCGACCCGGGGCGCCAGCTCGCCCTGGACCTGCGGCGGGACGGCGAGGGCGACGGCGTCGCAGGCGGCGAGCAGGTCGTCGAACTCCTCGTGCACCGGGCCACCGGACACCGCAGCGACCTCGGCGGCGGCCTCCGGCCGGCGGGCCCACACCCCGCCGGCGCTCCAGCGCGGGTGGGCCGCGATCGCCGGGGCGTGCACCGTGCGGGCCCAGGGGCCGGCACCGGCCAGACCGATCCTCATGCGGGCATTCTCACCATCGGGGCGTGCCCGGGATGGCTTAGGGTCGGCGCCCATGAACGCTCCTCCGTCGGCGCAGCCGGTCGAGCCCAGCCCGGCGGCGACCGTGCTCCTGGTCCGCGACGATCCGGACCGCGCCGGCCTGCAGGTGTTCCTGCAGCGTCGGGTGACCGGCATGGCGTTCGCCGGCGGGATGACGGTGTTCCCCGGCGGCGGGGTGTCCGGCGACGACATCCCGGACCCGGCGCGCTGGCGCGGCCCGCAGCCCGGCTGGTTCGGCGAGCGGCTCGCCCAGCCGGTCGACCTCGCCGCCGCACTGGTGACGGCCGCGGTGCGGGAGACCTTCGAGGAGTGCGGGGTGCTGCTGGCGTCCCGTCCCGGCGCCGAGCCCGGTGCGCTGGACGCCGCCACCGCGCTGCGCGCCGAGCTCGTCGGACGCCGGGCGACCCTGCCGGGCCTGCTCGCCGAACAGGACCTGGAGCTGCGCGCGGACCTGCTGCTCCCGTGGGCCCGGTGGATCACGCCGCCGGCGAACCCGCGCCGCTACGACACCGCGTTCCTGGTCGCCCGGGTGCCCGACGGCCAGATCGCCGACGACGCCACCACCGAGGCCGTCGAGGCCCGCTGGTGGACCCCGGCGGAAGCGCTGGCCGGTTTCGACGCCGGCGACCTCGAGCTGATGGCACCGACCCGGCGCACCCTGCAGGAGCTCGGGCGGCACGACACGGCCGCGGCGGTGCTCGACGCCGCCGCCCGCCGGGACATCGACCCGATCACCCCGGAGGTGCGCCGGGAGGGCCGGGTCGCGACGATCACCCTCCCCGGCGTCCCCGACTGGCGGCACGAGGAGACCAGGGCATGAGTCACCCGCTCTACGGCAGCCTGCGCGCGGTGCACCCGCTGGCGTCGGTGCTGCTGCAGGACAATCCCGGCCGGATGACCCTGGACGGCACCAACACCTGGGTGGTGTCGGTGCCGGACTCGGGGGAGCGGATCGTCGTCGACCCCGGCGAGGACGACGGCGTCCACCTGGAGCGCCTCGCCGACGGCCCGCCGGTCTCGGCGATCGTGCTGACCCACCGTCACCCCGACCACGCCGGCGGCATCGGCCGGTTCGTCGAGCTGACCGGGGCGCCGGTGCACGCCGCGGACCCGTCGCTGACCGCCGGCACCGATCCGCTGACCGACGGAGCCGTGATCGTCGGCGCCGGGGTCGAGCTGACCGTCCTGACGACGCCAGGGCACACCTCGGACTCGGTGTCGCTGCTGCTGGACGGCCCCGGGTCGAACGGCCGGGCGCTGCTGGCCGGGGACACCGTCCTGGGCCGGGGGACGACCGTCATCGCGCACCCGGACGGCGCGCTGGGCCCGTACCTGGACTCGCTGCGCCGGATCGCGGAGCTGCCGTCCGGGACGCCGGTGCTGCCCGGGCACGGCCCCGAGCTGCCGGACGCCCGGGAGATCGCGAACGCCTACCTCGAGCACCGCCGGGAGCGCCTGGAGCAGGTCCGCGCCGCGGTGGAGCAGCTGGGCCCGGACGCGACGCCGCGGCAGGTCGTCGAGGTGGTCTACGCCGACGTCGACACCTCGCTCTGGGACGCCGCCGAGCTGTCGGTGAAGGCACAGCTGGATCACCTGCGGGGCTGAGCCGCCGCCCGGCCGGCTCAGGGCGCCGGCGGTGCGGTGGCGTCGTCGTCGTGCGACTCGATCCACTCGTCGCGGAAGCGGCGCAGGAACTCCTCCAGCACCGCGTGCCGGCGCTCGCCCATCGTGCGGCCGGCGTCGGTGCGCAGCTCGCCGCGCAGCCGCAGCAGCTTCTCGTGGAAGTGTGCGACGACCGACCCGGTCGGCCCGGACCGGTACCCGTCGGCACGCACCGCGGCCGCCGGGTCCCACAACGGCTCGCCGATCGCACCGCCGTAGGCGAACGCACGGGCGATCCCGGTGGCACCCATGGCATCGAGCATGTCGGCGTCGTGCAGGAAGGCGGCGATCGCGGCGGCCTGCTCCGACGGCGGCGCGGGCGCCTCCCCGGCGGAGAACGAGTAGCGACCGGTCGCCTCGACGGCGTCGAGCACCGGCCCGTGGAGCCCCTCGTCGATCCCGGAGCGGCGCAACGCGTCCCGGGCCGCCTCCCGGCATTCGGCGGGCGCCACGGACCGCCCCAGGCGGGCCTCGGCAGCGCGGTGGTGGTCGTGCACGTAGGCGGCGACGGCGGTGACGAACCCGTCGTGCCCCTCCCGGGAGGCGATCCGCGCGGCCAGCCCCGCCACCCGGTCCAGGTGCCCGAGGTCGTGCGCGACGTCCGCACCGGCCATGTCCCCCGCCACGACGTCCCGGAGCGGCCCGAGGCCCCCGGCGGGGCGACGGCTCACGTCCGCGCTCCGGCCGGCACGGGCGTGGTGGCCCGGGCGACGCCGTGCCGGCGCAGCCACAGCAGGCCCGCGACCACGGTCCCGAGCGCCCCGCCGACGGCGTAGCCGGCCGGCCCGAGCAGCTCCACCGACACCCCGGCCAGCGACTGACCCGCCGAGACGCCGAGGACCGCGGCCGTCACCACCCAGTTGAACGCCTCGGTGGCCGAGTCCGTGGGTGCGGTCTGCTCGACGCCCAGCGAATGCGCGGTCACCTGGGGGGTGATCAGCGCGCCGGCGAGCATCATCACCACGGCCAGCAGCGCCAGCGAGCCGATCGGCGAGACCAGGCCCATCGTCGTCACGAGCAGGGCGAAGCCGCCGAGCAGCGCCGGGAACCGCAGGTGCAGCGACCGCGGCCAGGGCCGCAGCCCGTACAACACGCCGGCCAGTACCGAGACCACCGACCACCCCGAGAGCAGGACTCCGCCGGCCGCCGGCGCCCCGGCGAACGCCGCCGCGGCCAGCACCCCGACCTCCGCGGTGCCCACGACCAGCCCGAAGCCGAGCGACGCGAGCGCGACGGTCTGCAGGCCCGGACGCCGGATCACGCCGAGCAGGCCGCCGTCACCGGTCCGGACCCCCGAGGACCGGGCGGCCCGGATCCGGGCCGAGCGCCGCCGGACTGCCCGGGTCAGCGCGAACCACGCGGTGCCGACGATCTCCGCCGCCGCGGCGACGACCAGCGCGGTCCCCGGCCACGGCGTCATCAGGACCAGGACGGCGGCCAGCGCCGGCCCGAGGATGAAGAACGTCTCGAGGCTGATCGCCTCGTAGGTGTAGGCGGCCTCCCGGCGCGGCCCGGCCGGCACCAGATCCGACCACAGCGCCCGCGACGACCCCTCGATCGCCGGCGTGGTCAGGCCGGCGAGCAGGGCGACGGCCAGGACCACCGGCAGCGCGACGGCGGCCTCGATCGCCACCACCAGCCCCGTGACCAGCACCAGATAGGCCGCGACCAGCAGCAGCAGCGGCCGGGTCGGCCCGAGCCGGTCCAGCAGCCGTCCCTGGACCACCATCCCGGCCGCCACCCCGACCAGCAGCGACGCCGAGACGGCACCGGCGGCCGCGTAGGAACCCTGGGCCTCGCGGACGTAGAGCAGCACCGCGAGGCTCTGCATCGCGATCGGCAACCGGCCGAGCGCGGACGCGCAGACCGGTCCGGCCGCCCCGGGGCTGCTCAGGGCAGCCCGGTAGTCGATCAGAGATGCGGGCACGCCGCCAGCATCACACAGTCTGGTACGGGCGTACCAGAGAATTGCTCAGCGGGCCCGGCGGGCGAGCCGCTCCGGCTCCAGGATCAGCACGCTCTTGCCCTCGAGCCGCAGCCAGCCGCGGTGCGCGAAGTCGGCCAGCGCCTTGTTCACGGTCTCCCGGGAGGCACCGACCAGCTGGGCGATCTCCTCCTGGGTGAGGTCGTGGGTCACCCGCAGCAGCCCGGACTCCTGGGAGCCGAACTGGCGAGCGAGCTGCAGCAGCGACTTCGCCACCCGGCCCGGCACGTCGGTGAAGATCAGGTCGGCCAGCATGTTGTTGGTCCGGCGCAGCCGTCGCGCCAGCACCCGCAGCAGCTGCTCGGCGATCTCGGGCCGCTTGCCGATCCACTCGCGCAACGCGGTGCGGTCCATCGTGTGGGTCCGGACCTCGGTCACCGCCGTCGCCGACGACGTGCGCGGACCCGGGTCGAAGATGGAGAGCTCGCCGAACATGTCCGACGGCCCGGCCACCATCAGCAGGTTCTCCCGGCCGTCCGGGGACTTGCGGCCCAGCTTCACCTTGCCGCCGGCAACGATGTAGAGACGGTCACCGGGCTCGCCCTCGGAGAAGATGACCTGCCCACGGGAGAACTCGACGGTCTCCAGCGCCTCGGCGAGCGCCTCGGCCGCCTGGGGCTCCACGCCCTGGAAGATCCCCGCCCGGATCAGAACCTCGTCCACTGAAATGCTCCTCGCTCACCGGCCGCTTCGGTCACGGCGGGTCGTCGGCGCGCCAGTGTAGAGGTCCAGGCCACACACGTGCGCACCACTGACCCGATCGGACCCTACGCCGATCGGGTCACACCTCTACCCGGACGCGCCGCGACAACCTCACGGCGTCCCCGTATTGGATCCTGTCAGGCCGATGGCACCTGGCTCCGCCGGGCCCCCCGACGACGGCGGTTGCGCAGCCGGAAGAGCTCCAGTGCCCGGGTGGTCCCGGACCGGAACAGGGCACGGACCTCGTCCGGCCGGGGCTGCTCGAGCATCTCGTCCAGCTCGTCCTGCCGCACGGTGGATTCCCGCAACCGGGACTCGACGCGCTCCATGCCGAGCGCGAAGAACATCACGAGCAGCGGGACGAGGACGCTCAACCAGGCAGTCATGGCACCTCCGATCATCCACTACGTGTTCGCACGCCACGCCGTGGGGGGTAACCGAATTGCCCGACCCGTGATACATCCGTGACCTCACCGGCCGCCGATCCGGCGTTCGGCCGACCGGGAACGCCGTTCGGCGCCACGCCCGCGCGGCGAGGCGTTGCGATGACCGGGCGAGCGATCCGGGCGGCTGCGTGCTGCCGTCGCCGGGGCCCGCGCGCGACACGGTGCCACGACTGTCGGTGCCCACCCGTACGCTCGGTCACGTGAGCACCTCCGTCCGGCGGCCCACCCCGCGCGCCGCGGCCGGTCTCGCCGCACGGGTCGCGGCCGGGGAGAACCCGATCGGGCGAGCGCGGCGGGTGAACCGGATCCTGCGATCCCTGGCCGAGGCGTACCCGGCCGCGCGCTGCGAGCTCGACTTCCGGACACCGCTGGATCTGGCGGTGGCCACGATCCTCTCCGCCCAGTGCACCGACGAGCGGGTCAACCAGGTGACCCCGGCACTGTTCGCCCGCCACCCCACGGCCGCGGACTACGCCGGCGCCGACCGGACCGAGCTCGAGGCCCTGATCCGCCCCACCGGCTTCTACCGGAACAAGACGAACTCGCTGATCGGGCTGGGCGCCGCCGTCGTGGAACGGCACGGCGGGGAGCTGCCGGCCACCCTCGACGACCTGGTGAAGCTGCCCGGGATCGGGCGCAAGACCGCCAACGTCATCCTGGGCAACGCCTTCGACGTCCCCGGCATCACCGTGGACACGCACTTCGGGCGGCTGGTGCGCCGCTGGGGCTGGACCGCAGAGGAGGACCCGGTCAAGGTCGAGCAGACGGTCGGCGAGCTCGTCCCGCGCCGGGACTGGACGATCGTCTCGCACCACGTGATCTTCCACGGGCGGCGCGTCTGCCACGCCCGCAAACCCGCATGCGGTGCCTGCACGCTGGCCTCGGACTGCCCCGCCTACGGGCTCGGCCCGACCGACCCCGGCGCGGCGTCGGCGCTGGTCAAGGGCCCTGAGCGGGAGCACCTGCTGGCGCTCGCCGGCATCGTCACCGACGAGGCGGGCCGGTGAGCCGGACCGGCGCCCGCCGTTCCGAGCTCGTCTCGACGGCCGTGGTCGCCGTGCTCGTCGCGTTCGCCGTCTGGGCGCTGTGGCCGTCCGCCCCGGAGCCCGCGGGCACCGACCCCGCCGGCACCGCGGCCCCCGCCGGGGGCCCGGACGGCGACCCGGCCGCCGCCGACCCCGCCGCGCTGGCCGCCGCCCGCGATGCCGCCGCGCTGCCGCCGTGCCCGGCCCCGACCGGCGCCGCCCCGGCCGGCCCGCTCGCCGGGATCGACGTGTCCTGCCTCGGCGCGGACGGCACGGTCGACCTCGGCGCCTCGCTGGCCGGCCGGCCCGCGCTGATCAACGTCTGGGCGTCCTGGTGCGTGCCGTGCCGCGCCGAGCTGCCCGCGCTGGCGGAGTACGCGGCCCGGCCCGGCGCGCTGCCGGTGCTCACCGTCGACGTCCAGGACGACCCGGTCGCCGCGCTGGACCTGCTCGCCGAGCTGGGGGTGGCGCTGCCGGCGGTCACCGACCCGCGCGGCACCCTGCGCGCGGCGCTGGCGGTCCCGCCGGTGCTGCCCTCCAGCTACGTCGTCCGCGCCGACGGGTCCGCCGCGATGGTCGCCCCGCCGGTCCCGTTCCGCAGCGCCGACGAGGTCGCGGCCGCGGTGGAGCGGTTGACGTGAGCGGCCCCGTCCCGAGCTCGCTGCAGCCGCTGGTGGACGGCGCGGCCGCACTCGACCTGTCCTGGTTCGGCGCGCGCCGGGAGAAGCCCCCGGGCGGCCCGGACGGGCAACCGGCCGGCGTCCGGCGGGCCGCGGTGCTGATGCTCTTCGCCGACGACGGCGGGCCGCCGGACGTGCTGCTCACCGAGCGCGCCTCGACCATGCGGACGCACGCCGGCCAGGTCGCCTTCCCCGGCGGCCGGCTGGACCCCGGCGACTCCGGGCCGGTGCACGCCGCGGTGCGCGAGGCCGAGGAGGAGACCGGCCTGGACCCGGCCGGGGTCGTGCCGCTGACGGTGCTGCCCGAGCTGTTCATCCCGCCGACCGGGTTCCTGGTGACGCCGGTGCTCGCGCACTGGGCGAACCCGGTCCCGGTCCGGGTCGTGGACCCGGCCGAGACCGCCCGGGTGCTGCGGGTGCCGGTCCCGGTGCTGACCGATCCGGCCAACCGGTTCACCGTGCGTGGTCCCCGGGGACACGCCGGCCCGGCGTTCCGGACGTCGGGGATGGTGATCTGGGGCTTCACCGGGAGCCTATTGTCCGCCCTGCTGCAGCAGTCCGGCTGGGAACGTCCATGGGACGCGAACCGGATCGAGGACCTCGACGGCGCCTGGTCCCGGGCGCGGGCCGAGCACGGCGACGAGGCGGCCGACGACGGGACCGACGACGATCGGCCCGGCGGCGAGACGGGCCCGGACCGACGGCGAGGAGAGCGCGTGACCGACCCCGCACACCACTCCGGACGGGACCGGGAGCGCCGGTGGGCCTGAGCTGGGTGGACGTCGTCGTCGTGATCCTGGCGCTGCTCGCGGCGGCGTCCGGCTGGCGGCACGGGGTCGCGGTGGCCCTGCTGTCGTTCGTCGGGGTGCTGACCGGGGCGGTGCTCGGGCTGCGGCTGGCCCCGCTGCTGGCCGCGCAGGTCGAGTCGCAGCAGGCCAAGGTGCTGCTCGGGATCGGCGCGGTGGTGCTGCTGGTCGCCCTCGGCGAGGCCACCGGCGTCTACCTGGGCCGGTTCATCCGGGACCGGATCCGCCGGGAGGGCACGCTCAAGGTCGACTCCGCGCTGGGTGCCTGCGTGCAGGCGGTCGCGGTGGTGGTCGCCGCCTGGCTGATCGCCCTGCCGCTGGCCTCGACCAACCTGGCCGGGCTCACCAGCGGGCTGCGCGACTCGCGGGTGCTGGCCGGGGTGGACGGCGTGATGCCCGACGTCGCCCGCCAGCTGCCGGCCGAGCTGCGCCAGATCCTCGACGACTCGGGCTTCCCGGACGTCGTCAGCCCGTTCTCCCGGACGCCGGTCGCCGCCGTCGGGCCACCGGACTCGGAACTCGCGCGGTCGCCGGTGGTCTCCGAGGTGCAGGACCGGGTGCTGAAGGTGCGCGGGCGGGCGACCTCCTGCCGCCGCGCCCTGGAAGGCACCGGGTTCGTGGTCGCCCCGCAGCGGGTGATGACCAACGCGCACGTCGTCGCGGGGACCTCCAGCACCGCCGTGGAGGTCACCACGGCCAGCGGCCGCACCCGCAACCTGGACGCCACTGTGATCTTCTACGACCCCGAGGTCGACGTGGCCGTGCTGGACGTCCCGGAGCTCGAGGAGGAGCCGCTGCAGTTCAGCCCGGACCCGGCCCGGGTGGGCGACGACACGATCATCCTCGGCTACCCGCTGGACGGCCCGTACACGATCACGCCCGGCAAGGTGCGCGAGCGGATCCGGTTGCGCGGCCCGGACATCTACGAGCAGGGCAGCGTGGTCCGCGACGTCTACACGGTGCGCGCGGTGGTCCGTTCCGGGAACTCCGGCGGCCCGATGATCACCCCGGACGGCCGGGTGGTCGGCGTGGTGTTCGGCGCGGCCCTGGACGACTCGGAGACCGGTTTCGTGCTGACCGCCGAGCAGGTGGCGCCGGCGCTGAACGCCGCCGTCGACGGCGGTGCGCAGGAGGTGGACACCGGGCGGTGCGCCTCCTGACGCCTGTGGCCCGTGAGTGGTTACCGCGGTCAGGACCGCGATAACCACTCACGGGCGCGTCAGCGCGTGATCGTCTGGTCCCGGCCGGGGCCGACGCCGATCGCGGACACCGGCGCGCCGGTGAGCTCCTCGATCCGCTCGACGTAGGCGCGGGCGGCCGCCGGCAGGTCCTCCCAGGTCCGGGCGGCGGACAGGTCCTCGAACCAGCCCGGCATCTCCTCGTAGACCGGGACGGCGTGGTGGAAGCCGGTCTGGGTCATCGGCATCTCGTCGATCCGGTGACCGTCGACCTCGTAGCCGACGCAGATCGGCACCGTCTCCAGGCCGGACAGCACGTCCAGCTTGGTCAGGAAGAAGTCCGTGATGCCGTTGACCCGCGCCGCGAACCGGCCGATGACGGCGTCGAACCAGCCGCAGCGCCGGGCCCGGCCGGTGTTCACCCCGACCTCGCCGCCGGTCTTGCGCAGCCGCTCGCCCATCTCGTCGTGCAGCTCGGTCGGGAACGGGCCGGACCCCACACGCGTGGTGTAGGCCTTCAGGATCCCGATCACCCGGTCGATCTTGTTCGGGCCGATGCCGGACCCGACCGAGGCGCCGCCCGCGGTCGGGTTCGATGACGTGACGAACGGGTAGGTGCCGTGGTCGACGTCGAGCAGCGTGCCCTGCGAGCCCTCCAGCAGCAGCGTCTCGCCGCGCTCCAGGGCCTGGTTGAGTAGCAGCCGGGTGTCGACGATCTTGTCCGCGAACTCCTTGGACTGCTCCAGGACGGTGTCGACGACCTCGGAGAAGTCCAGCGCGCGCCGGTTGTAGACCTTGACCAGGATCTGGTTCTTCAGCTCGAGGGCCGCCTCCACCTTCTGGTGCAGGATCTTCTCGTCGAGCAGGTCGGCGGCCCGGACGCCGACCCGGGCCACCTTGTCCTGGTAGGCCGGGCCGATACCGCGACCGGTGGTGCCGATCTTGGCCTTGCCCAGGTAGCGCTCGGTGACCCGGTCGATCGCCACGTGGTACGGCATGATCAGGTGCGCGTCCGCCGAGATCAGCAGGCCGGAGGTGTCGACGCCGCGCTTCTCCAGCCCGGCCTTCTCCTCGATCAGCGCCTCGGGGTTCACCACGACGCCGTTGCCGATCACGTTCTGCACGCCCGGCGAGAGGATCCCGGAGGGGATGAGCTTGAGCGCGAAGTCGCGGCCGTCCGGCGTGACGACGGTGTGGCCGGCGTTGTTGCCGCCCTGGTAGCGGACGACCCAGCCGAACTCGCCACCCAGCAGATCGGTCGCCTTGCCCTTGCCCTCGTCGCCCCACTGGGCGCCGATCAACACGATTGCGGGCATGTAAGAGACTCCAGTTCGCACACGTCGTCACGGCCGCGGATCCGGGCGTGTGTTCCGGATTCCGCGGCGGGGAGGGTACTCGATCAGTGGGTTCGACCGATCCCGAAGCGGTGCTGCTCACCTGCTCGCCCGCGAGTGAGCCACGGCGGCACCGTCTCCTGTTCCACGGTATCCGCACCGGTACGCGCCCGGAACGGGTACCGCCCCGGCCGGCCTCGGACCCGGCGATGCGCTCGGTCACGGTGGGCCCGCGCCCCGGCAAGGACGCGGTCGATCCGCTGCTGGCCGAACACCCCGGGACGCGGCTGATCGTGCACGGCACCGACGCCGACCTGGCCGCGGTCCTGCTGCGACTGCTGCGTCGCTCCGCACTGGACACCGAGATCGGCTACATACCGGTCGCCCGGCGCTCGGCCGTCACCGCGTGCTGGGGGCTCCCTGCCGCACCGGCGGCCGCGGCCGTCCTGGCCCGGACCGGTACCGCCCGGCCGGTACCGCTGATCCGGGACGACAACGGCGGCGTCCTGGCCGGTCGGGGGGAGATCGGCGACATCCACGGCGAGGCCTACTGCGACGCCGTGCGGGTGTTCCACGGGCGCATCCCGAAACTGGTCGTCGACGCCGGGCCGGGCGGCGTCGTCGTGCACCGGGGTCGTGGGGTGCGGGCGGCGACCGGCCGGGCCATCCAGATCGGCAGCACCGGCGCCACCCCGGTCCGCGACGGGGTCCCGTATTCCAGGGAGATCCGACGCTGGGCCTGGTACCGGCACACCGAGCCCTGGCACCTGGTCCTGCACCCGACGTGACCGCGTCAGGCGGCGTGGGGCTCCTGACCGGGGAGGTCCTCGGGGCGGCGGTGGTAGGAGTCGACGTAGACCTGGCCGGAGAGGTCGGCGATCGCGTCCATGATCTCGTCGGTGACGGCGCGGCGGATCGCGGGCGAGCCCTGCAGGCCCTCGTAGCGGCTGAACTCCAGCGGCGCACCGAACCGGATGTCGACCCGGGCGAGCCGCGGGAACAACCGCCCGACCGGCTGCACCCGCTCGGTACCGGCCAGCCCCACCGGCACGACGACGGCACCGGTGGACAGTGCGAGGCTGGCGACGCCGGTGTGCCCGCGGTGCAACCGTCCGTCCAGCGAGCGGGTCCCCTCCGGGTAGATGCCGAATGCGCCGCCGCGCTCGAGCACCGCCCGGCCGGCGGCGAGCGCGGCCAGCCCGGCGCGGGCGTTGCCCCGGTCCACCGGGATGTAGCCGAGCGCGCCGAGGAAGGCCGCCATCAGGCGTCCGCGGACACCGCGACCGGTGAAGTAGCCCGCCTTGCCCAGGAACGCGACCGGACGCGGCGCGACGAGCGGGATGAACACCGTGTCCACCGCGGCCCGGTGGTTCGCGGCCAGGATGACCGGGCCGGTCGTCGGGATGTGGTCGGCGCCGCGGACGCGCGGGCGCCAGAACAGCCGCACCAGGGGCGCGAGGACGTAGCGGAGGAGGAACTGCACGTGTGGACCCCGATCACCGAGCGGAGCTTGCGGAGCGAACATCAACACTGATCGACGGCGGGCGGTTTCAAGGGACGGCCGCACCACGTCGTGCAGGGGGCCGGTCGGGGCCCCGGCGCCGGAACGATGCCCGATTCTGCTCCGTGACCGGGTGCCGACGGAACCCTCGACTCCCGATCCGCCCCGATCAGCCCACGTCGGACGAGGGGAGCTCGGCCCGCAGCGCACGCAACGCCTCGGTCCGGCTCAGCCCGGTCGCCTGCAACAGGTCGACGGCGATCGAGCGGACCTGCGCGACCAGCACCGGCCCGGAGAACGACGCCGGGTCGTCGGTCGTCGACCGCGCCGGATCGGCGACCAGCACCGACGCCCGGTGCACCGCGTCGAGCACCGCCGGCCGGGCACGTTCCCGGTCGCCGTTGAGTCCGAGCTCGTGGATCAGCGCACCGATCGCACCGGTGAGATCGGTGATCGCGTCGGCCAGTTCGCGCGGGACCTGCTCGCCGTCCTCCAGCACGGTCAGCGCCCGGCGGGCGAGCACCCGGGCGTTGCGGTGCGCGTAGTCGGCCCGCTCGGCCAGATCCCGGTAGCGGCGCAGCATCCGGCGCCGTGGCCGGTACAGCGGCGACACCGTCGCGACCTCGCCGGCCGAACGCACCGCGGCCCGCAGCTCGTCGATCGCCGGCTGGGTGTCGCGGGCCCGGCGCAGCGCCCGCGACGCGTGCCGCGGATCGCCCTCGCGCAGCGCGGCGGCCACCTCGGTGAGCACGGTGACCAGGTCGTCGAGGACCCGGCGGGCCTCCCGCCGGACGATCCGGATTGGGTTCACCGGGACCACGGCGGCGACCAGGATCCCGGCCGCGCCGCCGACCAGGGCGTCGACGCAGCGGTCGATCCCGCCGCTCTCACCGGGCGGCAGCAAGGTCGTGACCAGCACCGCTGACGCCCCGGCCTGGTTGACGATCAGGTTGCCGCCGTCGGTGAACACCGCGATCGTCATGGCGAGCGCGACGACCAGGATCAGCTGCCACACCCCGCTGCCGATCTGCGCGATGATCAGGTCGCCGACCAGCACGCCGAGGCTCACCCCGACGACGAGCTCGGCCGCCCGGCGCAACCGCGAGTTCAGCGAGATGCCGAGGCTGACCACCGCGGCGATCGGGGCGAAGAAGGGCCGCTGGTGCCCCAGCAGGTCGGCGGCCACGTAGAGCGCGATCCCGGCCGCGAACGCGCACTGCAGGATCGGCAGCCAGGACGCCCGCACCCGGCGGCCCCCGACCCGGCCGCGGCCCCGCACCCGCTGCACGGTGCGCCGCAGCAGTCCGGGCCCGGACGTCACGAACCGGCCCCTCTGGGCGCCGGGCGCGGCGGGGGGCCCGTTCGTGGCACGGCGACGGGTCGGCCGGGGGCGAGCGGCACCGGGGTCAGGCGATGCCGAGGGCGCGGAGGGCCTGCGGGTCCGAGTCCGAGATCAGCGTGCGCAGCCGCTCGACCTCGGCGGTCTCGCCGATGCCCTCGGCGGCGCGCAGCAGCGCCCCGGTGGAGCGCAGGAAGCCGCGGTTCGGCTCGTGCGACCACGGGACCGGGCCGAAGCCCTTCCAGCCGTTGCGCCGCAGCTGGTCCAGCCCGCGGTGGTAGCCGGTGCGGGCGTAGGCGTAACCGGCGACAGTCTCGCCGGCGTCCAGCGCCCGCTCGGCCAGCACCGCCCACGCGATGCTCGACGCCGGGCTGGCCGCGGCCACCTCGGCCGGATCCGTGCCGGCGGCCAGCTCGGCCGCCGCCGGATCGGCGGGCAGGCGGGTGTCGTCCGGTTCGAGCAGGTTGCCGTGCAGACTCATGACCCCATCTTGGCCCTTCGGGCTCGTGAGTGGTTATCGCGGTCCCGACCGCGACAACCACTCACGAGCGCGCCAGCGCCTTCCCCGCCGACTTCAGCGACTCGCAGGCCTCGATGACGCGGTCGGCCATCGCGACCTCGGCCTTCTTCAGGTACGAGCGCGGGTCGTAGACCTTCTTGTCGCCGACCTCGCCGTCGATCTTGAGGACGCCGTCGTAGTTGGAGAACATGTGCGACGCGATCGGGCGGGTGAAGGCGTACTGGGTGTCGGTGTCTACGTTCATCTTCACCACGCCGTAGCTCAGCGACTCGTGGATCTCCTCCAACAGCGAGCCGGAGCCACCGTGGAAGACCAGGTCGAACGGCTTGTCCGCGGCACCGGAGCCGAGCTTCTCGCGGGCCACCTGCTGGCCCTGCTTCAGGATCTCCGGGCGGAGCTTGACGTTGCCCGGCTTGTAGACGCCGTGCACGTTGCCGAACGTGGCGGCCAGCAGGTAGCGGCCCTTCTCGCCGCCTCCGAGCATCTCGACGGTGCGCTCGTAGTCGCCCGGGGCGGTGTAGAGCTTCTCGTTGATGTCGTTGGCGACGCCGTCCTCCTCGCCGCCGACGACGCCGATCTCCACCTCGAGGATGATCTTCGCCTTGGCCGCCTCGTCGAGCAGCTCGGCGGCGATCTTGAGGTTCTCCTCCAGCTCGGTGGCCGAGCCGTCCCACATGTGCGACTGGAACAGCGGGTTCCGCCCCTGGTTCACCCGCTCCTGGCTGATCGCGACCAGCGGGCGGACGAAACCGTCCAGCTTGTCCTTCGGGCAGTGGTCGGTGTGCAGCGCGATGTTGACCGGGTACTGCTCGGCGACGACGTGGGCGAACTCGGCCAGCCCGACCGAGCCGGTGACCATGTCCTTGACCCGGGTCCCGGAGAGGAACTCCGCGCCGCCGGTGGAGATCTGCACGATGCCGTCCGAGCCCGCCTCGGCGAATCCGCGCAGCGCGGCGTTCAGGGTCTCCGTGCTGGTCACGTTGATCGCCGGGTAGGCGAACTCGCCGGCCTTGGCGTTGTCCAGCATCTGGTTGTAGATCTCGGGCGTGGCGATCGGCACGTCGGCCTCCTCGTTGCGGCGGTCGCTGCTTCTGCTCGCGCAGCGGGTCTCCGGCGGGTCAGTATCACGTACGCCCCCGGGAGCCGGGAGCATCCCCGACATGGGCCTGATCACCTCCTCGGCCCGGCCTCCGGACACCGGATCCGGGCAATCCCGTGAGAGCCGTCGGTGGTGGTCGCTAGGGTGGGCGCCGTGGAGGAGGAGCGCGCCGAGAACGCCGTCGACCGGACCCTGGGCCGGTTGCGCGCGATCGACAGCAGGCCCGCGCCCGTCGACGGGACCGGAACGGCGAGTCCGTTCCCGCCAGGGCAGGCGTCCGGCGGGCCGGACGGCGACGGCGTCCCGGACCGGCCACTGACCCTGGCCGACCTCTACCGGGACCACCGGCTGCGCCTGATGCGGCTGGCCATGCTGCTGGTCGACATCCCGGCCACCGCCGAGGACGTCGTGCAGGAGGCCTTCACCGGCCTGCATAGGCACTGGTCCGGGCTGCGGGATGAGACGGCCGCCGTCGCCTACCTGCGGGCCGCGGTGGTGAACGGGTCCCGCTCGGTGCTGCGCCGGCGCCGGACCGCCCGCGAGTACGTCCCGCCGCACTCGGCGAACGCCCGCTCCGCGGAGTCGCTGGCGATGCTCTCGGCCGAGCACCAGTCGGTCGTCGACGCGCTGGGGCTGCTGCCGCCCCGGCAGCGGGAGGTGCTCGTGCTGCGCTACTACGGCGGGCTGAGCGAGTCCGAGATCGCCGAGGCCGCCGGGATGAGCCGGGGCACGGTGAAGTCGACCGCGAGCCGCGCGCTGGACGCCATCGCCCGGGTCATGGAGGAGCGCGCCGGTTCCGCCGGCAACCGGAGCGGCGGGCTCCCGGGGATGCCCGGGGAGCTCCGGTGACCGGCCCGCAGCAACACCAGGACCCGTTCCGGGACGATGCCGCGCGCCGGATCGGCGAGGCGCTGCAGGCCCAGGCGCGCGGCCGGCCGATGCCACCCCGCCCCGGTGGCCCGCCGCCGTCACCCCCGCGGGTGCCCGGCCGGATCCCGCCTCCCGCGCCCCGCGGGGACGCGGCGCCGCCGCCGCAGCGGCCTGCACCGGTGCCCGCGCCGGCCACGGCCCGGCCGTCGGCTCGCCCGATCGTCTGGGCGGCGGTGCTCGCGCTGCTGGTCGGCGCGCTGCTCGGCGGCGGGATCGCGCTGGTCTCGGTACTGCTGCCGGGTGCGTTGCCCCCGCTGGGCTGAGCGGTCCCGCGCGGCCGGGACTTCGTGCCCGTCCGTCCGGTTCGTCCCTGGTCCGGCGAGGGCGGGGATGGCCACCCGTCATCCGACCGATAGCGTTGTCCGGCGTGACGGTGCTCGCCGCAACGCAGACGCTCGCCCTCGGTCCCGACTGGCTGGACCCGGCGGTCATCATCGAATCCCTGGGTCCGTGGGCCCTGGTCGGTGTCGCCGCGATCATCTTCGCCGAGTGCGGCCTGCTGCTCGGCTTCTTCCTGCCCGGCGACTCGCTGCTGTTCACCGCGGGCCTGTTCGTGGCCTCGGGCTCGATCGGCGTCCCGCTGTGGCTGGTCGGCCTGATCCTGGTGGTGGCCGCGTTCGTCGGCAACGCCATCGGGTACGGCATCGGCTACCGGGCCGGACCGGCGATCTTCGACAAGCCGAAGTCGAGGCTGTTCAACCCGAAGCACGTCGAGAAGACGCACGACTTCTTCGAGAAGTACGGCAACCGGGCCATCGTGCTCGGCCGGTTCGTGCCGATCGTGCGGACGTTCATCACGGTCAGCGCGGGCGTCGCCCGGATGGACCCGAAGCGCTACCTCACCTACTCGATGATCGGCGGCATCGCCTGGGCGGCCGGGGTCACGGTGCTCGGGTACTTCCTGGGCCAGTTCACCTTCGTCCGGGAGAACATCGACCTGATCCTGGTCGCGATCGTGCTGGTCTCGGTGCTGCCGATCGTCGTCGAGGTGCTGCGCGCGCGGGCCGCGACGCGCAAGGGCGAGCCGACGCCCGACGTGCGCGGTGCGCTCGCCGCCGGGGCCGCCGCGGCCACCGTCCCCGGTGCCACCGGGGAGGGCGACCCGGGCGCCGTCACCACCCGGATGGCCGCGGTGCCGGCCACTACGCAGCACCCGACCGCCACCCCGCAGCCACCGGCCGACCAGCAACCCCCCGCGCCCCAGCAGCGCCCGGCCGGCCCCCAGGGACCGAGCGGGCAACCCGGGCCGTCCGGGCAGGCACCGGGTGGGCAGCAGCGGCCGACACCACAGCGGCCCGCCGGTCCGGGACCGGACGAGCCGCCGTACCGGCACAGCTCCGGACGCCCGGTGATGGGCCGCCCGGATCATCCCGGCAACTGACCCGGCACGCACTTCCCCGGCCCCGCTGCGTCCGCTCACTCGTCGAGATGCACACCAGCGGCCCGACCTGATCGACAGTTCCCGCTGAGCCGCATCTCGACGGGTTGGCCGGCGGGTGGCCGGTCACCAGGCGTCGGACAGGTTCGCGTGTACCCGGACCCAGGCGTGCATCACGATCCCGGCCGCGACGCCGGCGTTGACCGAGCGGGTGGATCCGAACTGGGCGATCGAGACGGCCAGGTCGGCCGCGGCCCGGGCGTCGTCGGACAGGCCGGGGCCCTCGGCGCCGAAGAGCAGCACGCAGTCCCGCGGCAGCGTCGTCTCCTCCAGCCGGACCGCGCCGGGCAGGTTGTCCACCGCGACCAACGCGAGCCCGCGCTCCCGGGCGAAGCGCACGAGCCCGGACGCGGTCTCGTGGTGGTGCAGCGACAGGTAGCGGTCGGTGACCATCGCGCCGCGCCGGTTCCACCGCCGCCGTCCGACGATGTGCACCCCGCCCGCCCCGAACGCGTTCGCGGTCCGGACGACGGTGCCGATGTTGTGGTCGTGGCCGAGGTTCTCGATCGCCACGTGGAACGGGTGCGCCCGCCGGGCGAGGTCCGCGGCCACCGCCTCCCGCCGCCAGTACCGGTAGGGGTCGACGACGTTGCGCCGGTCGCCGTGCTCGAGCAGCTCCGGGTCCCAGTGCTCGCCGGCCGGCCACGGCCCCTCCCAGGGGCCCACCCCGACCTGGCCCGGGACCGACCACTCGCTGGGCCCGGAGCCGGGGTCGGGGGCGCTCACCCCAGCTGCAGGTCCGCCAGCCCGAGCAACGCCCGGTAGGGCACGTCCTCGGACTCGACGGCCTGCCGCGCCCCGGTGTCCCGGTCGACGACCGTGCACACCCCGGCGACCTGCGCACCGGCCTCGCGCACCGACCGCACCGCCGTCAGCACCGAGCCCCCGGTCGTCGAGGTGTCCTCGACGACGAGCACCCCGCGCCCGGCGACGTCCGGCCCCTCGATCAGTCGCTGCAGGCCGTGCTTCTTCGTCTCCTTGCGGACCACGAACGCGTCCACCGGATCGGTGTCCGGCTCCTGCGCGGCGGCGTGCAGCACGGCCGTGGCGACCGGGTCCGCGCCGAGCGTGAGCCCGCCGACGGCCGAGTACGCCCAGTCCGTGGTCATCGCCCGCAGCAGCCGCCCGATCAACGGGGACGCCTCGTGGTGCAGCGTGACCCGGCGCAGGTCGACGTAGTAGTCGGCGTCCGCCCCGGACGACAGGGTGACCTTCTCGTGCACCACGGCCAGCTCGCGCACCAGCGCGGCCAGCCGGGCCCGGTCCGCGTGCGCCGTCATCGGCCCTCCTCGCTGATGCTCGTCGCTTCCGTGCTCCGGCACGACCGCGCGGGCCCGATCATGTCCGCTCCCGGTCGAACGTCGCCATGAGCCGCCGGACCAGACCGCGGGGCAGCACCCCGACCAGCCCGACGATCGCCTTGTACTGCCGCGAGGGCACCGACACCACCCGTCCCCTGTCCAGATCGGCGAGGGCCTCGTCGACCACCTGTGCGGCATCCAGCCAGAGCGGGCCGCGCCGGGCGCCGGCGTCGATGCCGGCCCGCTCGTGGAACTCCGTGCGTACGAACCCCGGGCAGACCACCGTTGCCCGCACGCCGGTGCCCTGCAACGACGCCGCCATCCCCTCGGTGAACGAGATGACCCACGCCTTGTCGGCGGCGTAGGTGGAGCCGCGCCCGGCCAGGAAGCCGGCCACGCTCGCGACGTTGAGCACCGCACCGGTGCCGCGGTCGACCATGCCGGGCAGCGCGGCCCGGGTCAGCTCCAGCACGCTCGTCACGTTGACCTGGAGCTGACGGCTCAGCTCGGCCGGGTCGTTGCGCAGGAACGGCGCCCCCAGCGCGAGCCCGGCGTTGTTGACGAGCAGGTCGACCGGCGCGACGTCCGGGTCGCCGAGCCGCCGGATGACCCGGGCCCGGCCGTCCGGGCCGGCCAGGTCGGCCGGCAGCACCTCGACGGCGACGCCGAGGTCGCGGTAGCGGGACGCGGCGGTCTGCAGGCGGTCGGCGTCGCGAGCCACGAGCACGAGGTCGCGGCCGTCGGCGGCGAGCCGGTCGGCGAACGCGGCCCCGATCCCCGCCGACGCGCCCGTGATCATGACGGAGGGCACGCGGGGAGCGTAGTCCGTCGCCTCCACCCCGCGCGGCGGACGACGGTGACCGACCGGTAGGTGTGATCCTGCCGACACCGGCGGCAGGCGCGCCCGTGAGACGGACCGCTCTCACGTGCCGCAGCGTTATGCAGCCTTTACCGTCGAATCATGACGTCCGAGGCGCTGCCGATCCAGCGACCGGCCGGTCCCACCACCCCGGACGCCGGTGGCAGCGGTGATCGAACGAGCGGTCCGTCGCCCCGACACTCCCGGGTCGCCGTCGTGGGAGCCGGGTTCACCGGCCTCGCCGTGGGCCTGGCGCTGCTGCGCCGGGGGGTCCACGACTTCGTCCTGCTGGAACGGGCCGACGACGTCGGCGGCGTCTGGCGGGACAACACCTACCCCGGCGTCGGCGTCGACACGCCGTCCCCGCTCTACCAGCTGCGCGCGATGACCAACCCGGACTGGTCGGCCCTCTACGCCCCCGGCCACGAGGTGCAGGACTACGCTCGCCGGCTCGCCCGCTCCACCGGCCTGCACCAGCACGTTCGGTTCGGCGCCGAGGTGCTCTCCGCCCGCTGGGACGCCCGCGCGGCCCGCTGGCGGGTCGAGACCCCGCACGGGATCTACACCGCGGACGTGTTCGTCAGCGCGGCCGGGCTGGTGGCGGATCCGAAGCTGCCGGACATCGAGGGGCTCGCCGAGTTCCCCGGTCCGGTGTTCCACTCGGCCCGCTGGGACCACTCGGCGGAGCTGGCCGGCAAGCGGGTCGCGGTCGTTGGGACCGGGGCGACGGCGATCCAGCTCGTGCCGGAGCTGCAGCCGCAGGTGGCCGAGCTGCACGTCCTGCAGCGCACCCCGGCATGGGTGATGCCGAAGCCGGAGCGGCCGGTCGGGGAGCGCGCCCGGCGCGCGCTCGCGGCGAACCCGGTGCTGGGCCGGATGCAGTTCGACGTGATCTACGCCGGCGCCGAGCTGCTGGCGGCGACCCGCCGCTCGCGGCTGCTGCGCGAGATGCTGAGCCGGGTCGGACACCGGCACATGGCCGCGCAGGTCCCCGATCCGGCGCTGCGGGCCCGGCTCACCCCGGACTTCGACTACGCCTGCAAGCGTCCGCTGGTGTCGAACACCTACCTTCCGGCGATGACCGCGGCGAACACCCGGCTGCACACCGGCGGGCTGGCCCGGGTCGGGGGCAGCACCGTGCACTCCGGCGACGGGACGTCCGCGGAGGTGGACGCGATCGTGCTGACCACCGGGTTCGAGGTCGGTGCCACCGCCCCGATCGCCCGCCGGATCCAGGACACCGGCGGCCGGTCGCTGCACGACCACTGGGGTGCCTACCCGCGGGCCTACCTGGGGATGAGTTACCCGGGCTTCCCGAACCTGTTCCTCATGCAGGGCCCGAACGCGACCAGCGGGGCCAGCTCGACCCTGCTGTTCTCGGAGGCACAGGCCCGCTACGTCGCCGACGCCGTCTGCCGGATGGCCGACCAGGGCATCCGCGCGGTCGACGTGCGGCCCGAGGTGGAGCGGCGCTGGACCGCCTGGATCCGGAAGCGGTCCGCGCGGACCGTCTACGAGACCGGCGGCTGCGCCAGCTACTACCAGAACGGCGAGGGCCGCAACGTCGTCATGTGGCCGGCGAACACCGCCGAGTACCAGCTGCGGACCCGCCGGTTCCGGCTGTCGCCGTTCCGGGCCGAGCGTGGCCGGACCGGGGCCGGCCGGCCGCTGGAGCCGCTGCGCCCGGTCCGGCTCGCTGCTACGGCCTAGCGGCTCGTGAGTGGTTATCGCGGTCCTGACCGCGATAACCACTCACGGGCGCCAACGGCGCACCTCCTCGGTGAAGCCCTCCCGGGCCGACGAGTCCAGGAAGGACGCCTCGAAGGAGTTCCCGGCCAGCGTGCGGAGCTGCTCGGCGTCCAGGCCGAGGCCGTCCCGGGCTGCGGTGTAGTTGTCGTCGGCGTAGCCGCCGAAGTACGCCGGATCGTCGGAGTGCACCGAGACCATCAACTCGGCGGCCAGCATCTCCGGCAGCGGGTGCAGGCCGATCCCCGGCACGCAGCCCAGCCGCACGTTGGACAGCGGGCAGACGGTCAGCGGGGTGCGGTCCCGGCGCAACCGGGCGACCAGATCGTCGTCCTCGATCGCGCGGATGCCGTGGTCGACGCGCAGCACGCCGAGGTCGTCGAGTGCCTCCCGGACGTAGGACGGCGGCCCCTCCTCCCCGGCGTGCGCGACCGGCTTGAGCCCCAGGCCCCGTGCCCGCTCGAAGACCCCGGCGAACCCGGACGGCGGGTGACCGACCTCCGCCGAGTCCAGCCCGACACCGACGATCCGGTCCAGGTACGGCTCGGCAGCGCGCAGCGTGGCCTCGGCGTCGGCAGCCGGCTGGTCGCGCAGGAAGCAGAGGATCAGCCCGGCCGAGACGTCGCCGGCATGCGCATCGATCGCGTCGGTCAACCCGCCGACCACGTCGGCCATCGGCACACCGCGGGACGTGTGCGCCTGCGGGTCGAAGAACATCTCGACGTGCCGGACGCCCTGCCCCGGGCACCGGCGCAGGTAGGCCGACGCCAGTTCGGCGAAGTCGTCCCGGGTGCGCAGGACGGCCATGTTGGCGTAGTAGACGTCCAGGAACGACTGCAGGTCGCTGAAGTCGTAGCGGGCGCGCAGGTCCTCCACACCGGAGTACGGCAGCGCGACGTCGTTGCGGCGGGCCAGCTCGAAGACCGTCTCCGGTTCGAGGGTCCCCTCGATGTGCAGGTGCAGCTCGGCCTTCGGCAGCGGCGGGGTCCCTGTCGTCATCGGAACATCATCCCGGCCCGGACGCCCGGGCCCACCGCAGACCCCGTCGATCAGGCCGGGTGCCGGTCGACCGTGCCGCGGGCCCGGCGGTCGCTGCGGGCGCGGTCCCGGGCCGCGGCGGCCGCGCGGGCCCGCTGCTGCGCGGTCCGCGGGCCGCCGGCCAGGAAGTGCTCGCTGCGGCCGCACCCGCCGGCGGCGGCGACCGCACGGCCGGCGTCGGGGCGGGTCGGTGAGTCCGGCAGCCGGGGCGCCTCGGCGGCATCGCGACGCGCGGGCACCGGCATGAGCGGCTGGCGGGTGGCGTCGGCGAGGAGCTCCGCGCCGCGCCGGGCCATCCGGGCACCGGTGCCCACCGTCCGCAGGGCGCGTCGCGGGAGCTCCAGCGCGGCGATCAGCGGGCGAGGCCCCGGGGCCGGGCCCGGGTCGCTGACGGCGCGGCCCGCGTCGAGGTCGGCCAGCGCGGTGTCGGCGACCCGACCGGCGTCGACCCGCAGCACCCGCCCGGCGGCACCGGACGAGCGCCCGTCGACGTTCCAGGCGGTGTCGACCGCCCCGGGGCACACGGCGAGCGCGCGGACGCCGGTACCCGCCAGCGTGGGCCCGAGCGAGTCGGTGAACGCCGTGACCCAGGCCGCCGCCGGGCCGTGCCCGGCCGTGGCGCCGACGTTCACGATCGCGCCGGTGCCACGGCGGACCATGCCGGGCAGTACCGCGTGGGTGATCCGTGTCGTCGCGGTGACGCACGGGTCGGTCCCGGTCCGGCGGGCCCCGGCCGGGCCGCGCGCGAACCGCTCGGCGGTCTCGCCGGCGGTGTCGTTCACCAGCACGTCCACGGCAGGCGCCTCGATCCCGGACAGCAACGCCGCCACCCGGAACGCGCCGCGCCGGGTCGCCACGTCCGCGACCAGGACGTCCGCCCGGACGGCGTGCCGCTCGGCGACGGCCCTGGCCGTCGCGTGCAGCCGATCGGGGTCCCCGGCTACCAGCAGCAGGTCGTACCCACGGGATGCGAGGCGGTCGGCGAACGCCGCACCGATGCCGGCGCCGCCGCCGGTGATGAGAGCCACAGCCACCCGAACAGGGTATCCAGCCCTGCTCTAGTTAGCGCAATCGGGTGGTCACTTCACGTATCGAATGATCAACCGTGCGCGATCGTGTGCAGGTCAGGACTCGACCGCGGGACGCGCGCCCTGCATGTTCTCCTCGAGCACCGTCGCGACCTCGGCGAGGTCGGCGAGCAGGTCCTGCATCCGCTCCGAGGAGATCCCGACCGGGGCGGCGGCGAGCACCCAGGCGTCCTCGGCCCAGAGCAGCTCGACGTCCTCGCCGACCGCGTCGCTGGCGTCGGCCAGCCGGGCGGTCAGCAGCGGGCGGACGGCGTCGGCGTCGCTGACGAAGGCGTAGCGCTCGCCGACCGGCTCCAGCAGGTCGAGGCCGGCGTCGTCGGGCAGCGGGGCGGACGGCAGCCGCAGCTCGACGGCGGCCGGGAGCGTCTCCTGCACCTGCACGGCGCAGAGCACCGAGCTGATCCGCCCGGCCTGCTCGTGGTCGAACGCGTAGGCCCGGCGCGGCTCGTCCGGGGTCGGGACGTAACCGGAGACCAGGTTGCGGGCCACCCCGGGCCCGCCCTGGTGGATGGTCCCGTAGCGCCAGCGGCTGGGCAGGACGGGGTCGGAGTCCTGGAACTCCCACTCCCGCAGCGACGCCCACCGCCGGCGGTCCCGCGTCGCGCCCCCGCGGAACCGGTCGAACAGGAGGAGACCGATCCCGATGAGGATCGCGACGACGGCGATGACGAACCAGACCGACATGCCGCGGAGCGTAGCCCCGACACGGCCTGCACCGTGGTAACGCCACGACCCCGACCGGGCCTTTCACCACGATCCGGTCCCGTCGGCGCCGCTGTCCGACCCCTCAGCCGGCCGGGGCGTCCCACTCCCGCTCGGTGACCCGTCCGGCGGCGTCCTGCTTCGCGGCCTCGACGCCGACTCCGAGACCCGGCACCGCGCCGAGGGCGGCCTCCAGCCCCCCGGCGGCGCGCAGGCCGGCCGGTCCGAGCCCCGCCGCGAGCTCGTCGGCCAGCCGGGAGAGCCGGCCCAGCTCGCGCAGCACCGCGGCCACCCCGTCGGCCATGTTCGACGCCGTCACCGCGGCGTCGGCGACCAGCGCGGTGACCGCGGCGGGCGCCCCGACCCCGCCGGTGCCCAGCGCGACGGCCAACCAGCGCACCGCCGTGACCACGAACGACGCGATCGCGTCCCGGATCACCGCCCGCTCGGTCCCGACCATCACGCCGGACTCGAGGACCAGCCGAGCCACCTCGCCGGCCGTGCCTGCAACGCGGACGAGCTCCGCCCGGCGGGCGGACGCGCCGTCCAGGTAGCCGTCGGCTGCGGCCCCGGACCAGCCCTGCGCGGCCCGCCGGACGGACTCGTCGAGCTCGGTGGCCCGTTCGGTCAGCGACCGGGCCAGTGCCTGCCAGGCCCGGGCCCGGCCCTCGATCTCGCCGGGGTCACCGCAGAGCTGGTCGAGGGGCTCGCGCAGCCAGGACACGTGTTCCATCGCCCAGCCCAGGCCGGCCTCGGCGAACGCGCCCAGCGGGTCGGCGACCGCGCCGAGCGCGTCCAGGCCGGCGGCGGTGCCCGCCGCGGCGATCCCGGCGGCATCCTGCTCCTGCACGGCGCCGGCCAGGTCGTGCACCGAGGACACGACGCCCGCGCCCTCGAGGATGTCGCCGTCGGCATCGTCGGGGGCGGCGGCCGGGGTGGCCACCCGGGTATCGGTACCCGCTCGGGAGTCCGGGCCGGGCGCGGTCACCGGTCCGGACCCGCAGCCGGGACCTCGATGCCGGCGAACCGCTCCGCGGCGGCGGACTCGGCCCGCCGGTACTCCTCGGCGCAGGCCTGTACCCGGTCGGCGGCACCCTGCAGGGCGGCGGCGAGGTCGGTGACGGCGAGCGCTCCCCGCCCCATCGCGCCGGTCGCGGACGCGGCGAACAGGCCACCGACCAGGCCGTAGGCGCCGGGGGAGAGCGCGGCCGCGGTGGGCCGGCTGCGCCGGACGGCCTCGGCGATCCCGGCGAGCTCGTCGGCGTGTGCGGTGAGCCGGTCCGGTTCGGCCCGGAACCCGCCGGGCCCGGTCACCGGCCGTCCTCCGACGTGAGCGGGGCGACGATCGCCCGGACCTGAGCGCCGGCGTCCGCGGCGGCCTCCCGGGCCAGCCGCAGCACCAGCTCGGCGAGCCGGGCCCGGGGCAGGTCCTCGGCGCGCACCCCGAAGGTCAGGCCGGTCAGCGCGCCGGACGGGTCGACGGTGACCGTCACCGCACCGTCCCGGGTCCGCGCGGTGGCGGTCACCTGCTGCGCCTGGTCACGGGCCCGTTCGGCCCGGACCCGGATGCGGTCGATGCGGTCGCGGTAGTCGTCGAGCCAGACCCGGGCGGCCTCACCCGCGGCGGCCCGGTCCGGGACGGCGATCAGCGGCGGTTCCATGCGCCGGGACGATGACGGGCGCCGTCCCGGTGCACGGCCGGGTGGCCGATCAGTTCGCGATCGCGACCCGGTCCGCCGCCGCGGCCCCGACGACCAGCCCGCCGGTCCCGCCGGACGCCGACGGGTCCAGGTCGACGCGGACGGTGTCGCCCTCGCGGATCGAACCGGCGAGCAGCTCGCGGGCGAGCTGATCTCCGATCGAGGACTGCACCAGCCGGCGCAGCGGGCGCGCCCCGAAGACCGGGTCGAACCCGTTCAGCGCCAGCCACTCCCGGGCCGGGTCGCTGATCTCCAGCGACAGCCGGCGCTTCGCCAGCCGCCGGCCGAGCACACCGACCTGGATGTCGACGATGTGGGTCAGCTCGTCGGTGGACAGCGCGTGGAAGACCACGACGTCGTCGAGGCGGTTGAGGAACTCCGGCTTGAAGTGCGACCGGACCACGGACATCACCGCGTTCCGCCGCCCCTCGTCGTCCAGCGACTGGTCGGCGATGGCCTGGCCGCCCAGGTTGGACGTCAGCACCAGGATGGTGTTGCGGAAGTCCACCGTGCGGCCCTGGCCGTCGGTGAGCCGCCCGTCGTCGAGCACCTGGAGCAGCGTGTCGAACACGTCCGGGTGCGCCTTCTCCACCTCGTCCAGCAGGACGACGGTGTAGGGCCGCCGCCGGACGGCCTCGGTGAGCTGGCCGCCCTGGTCGTAACCGACGTATCCGGGCGGTGCACCGACCAGCCGGGCCACCGAGTGCTTCTCGGAGTACTCGCTCATGTCCACGCGGACCATCGCCCGCTCGTCGTCGAACAGGAACTCCGCCAGCGCCTTGGCCAGCTCGGTCTTGCCGACCCCGGTCGGGCCGAGGAACAGGAACGAGCCGGTGGGCCGGTTCTCGTCCGCGATCCCCGTGCGGGCGCGGCGCACCGCGTCGGACACCACCCGCACCGCCTCGGCCTGCCCGACCACCCGGTGCCCGAGCTCGTCCTCCATCCGGAGCAGCTTGGCGGTCTCGCCCTCCAGCATCCGGCCGGCGGGGACCCCGGTCCAGGAGCTGACGACGTCGGCCACGTCGTCCGGGCCGACCTCCTCCTTGAGCATGACCGCTGTGCCCGCTGTGCCGTGTCCCCCGGCGGTCCGCTCGGCCGCGGCGGTCTTCTCGGCGAGCTCCTTCTCCAGCTGCGGGATCCGCCCGTAGCGCAGCTCCGCGGCGCGGCCCAGGTCGCCGTCGCGCTCGGCCCGCTCGGACTCGCCGCGCAACTGCTCGAGCTGCTCCTTGAGCTCGCGGGTCGACTCGATGGCGCCCTTCTCGTTCTGCCAGCGCGCGGTCAGCGCGGACAGCTCCTCGCGCTTCTCGGCCAGCTCGGCCCGCAGCGCGACCAGGCGCTCCCGGGAGGCGTCGTCCGACTCCTTCGCGAGCGCCATCTCCTCGATCTCCAGCCTGCGCACGGCCCGCTCCACGGTGTCGATCTCCACCGGACGCGAGTCGATCTCCATCCGGAGCCGGGACGCGGCCTCGTCGACCAGGTCGATGGCCTTGTCCGGGAGGAACCGGGCGGTGATGTAGCGGTCCGACAGCGCGGACGCGGCGACCAGCGCGGCATCGGTGATCCGGACGCCGTGGTGCACCTCGTAGCGCTCCTTGAGCCCGCGCAGGATGCCCACGGTGTCCTCCACGCTCGGCTCGCCGACCAGCACCTGCTGGAACCGGCGCTCCAGGGCCGCGTCCTTCTCGATGTGCTGCCGGTACTCGTCGAGCGTGGTGGCGCCGACCATCCGCAGCTCACCGCGGGCGAGCATCGGCTTGATCATGTTGCCGGCGTCCATGGCACCCTCGCCGGACGCGCCGGCGCCGACGATCGTGTGCAGCTCGTCGATGAAGGTGATGACCTCGCCGGCCGAGTCGGTGATCTCGGAGAGCACCGCCTTGAGCCGCTCCTCGAACTCGCCGCGGTACTTCGCGCCGGCCACCATCGAGCCCAGGTCGAGCGCGATCACCCGCTTGCCCCGCAGCGACTCGGGCACGTCACCGGCGACGACCCGCTGGGCCAGGCCCTCGACGATCGCGGTCTTGCCGACACCCGGCTCGCCGATCAGCACCGGGTTGTTCTTGGTGCGCCGGGACAGCACCTGCACCACGCGACGGATCTCGGTGTCCCGGCCGATCACCGGGTCGAGCTCGCCCTCGCGGGCCCGGGCGGTGAGGTCCTGGCCGTACTTCTCCAGCGCCTGGTAGCTGCCCTCGGGATCCGGGCTGGTGACCCGGGCCGACCCGCGGACCGAGCCGAACGCCTCGCGCAGTGCCTCCGCCGTGGCGCCGTGCCGCTGCAGCAGCTGCGCGACCGGGCCGCCGGACTGCGCGAGCCCCACCAGCAGGTGCTCGGTGGAGACGTACTCGTCACCCATCTCGGTCGCGAGCCGCTGGGCCGCTGTGATCGCGGCCAGGGCGTCGCGGGACAGCTGCGGCGCGCTCACCGAGGAGCCGGACGCCGACGGAAGCCGGTTCCCGAGCGCGGTCACCTCCTGGCGGACGGCGTCGGTGTCCGCGCCGACGGCGGTCAGCAGCGGGGCGGCGATCCCGTCACCCTGGGCCAGCAGCGCACCCAGCAGGTGGGTCGGGCCGACGTCGGGGTTGCCGGCCAGCGTCGCGGCCTGGACGGCGGCGGAGACGGCCTGCTGGGTACGGGTGGTGGGGTTGAAGGAGTCCATGCTCCGCGTCCTTCCCGGTCCTTCTCTTCGTCGTGTCACGTGGTCTCGGGAGCGGTACCGGCCCAGTCTGCCCGGGCGGTGCGCTCTTCGATACGTGCAACGTCAGGAAAGTTGAGTCTGTTCCGCTCAACGCGAGAAGGAGGCGGTGCTGCGCACCTCGCTGCTACCCGACCGTGCCGGTCACCGGGCGGGCGGGCGTCGACGCAGCGTCCGGGACGCGCCCGCACCGAGGTGGGTGGTGCTGGGGAAGCGCCGCCGCGGCGGGCGCGGCACCCGCTGCGGGGTGCCCCGGGCGCCGAAGAAGTCGCCACCCTTGCGGGCCGGGTCGTCGGTGCCCCACGGCCGCCGCTGCGTCACCCGCTCCATCCGCGGGATGTGCTTGCGGCAGTGGATGTAGGCCTCCTCGACGTCGATCACCACCCAGTGCTCGGCCCGCCGGCCGCGCTCGCCGTCCCGGGCGTGCTCGGGGTAGCCGAGCCGGAACGCCTCGTCGTCCAGGATCCGGGCGCGGCCGTTGACGTGCAGCCCGATCAACGAGTCGACGAAGTCGACCATCAGCACCCCGACGTGCGGGTTCTCGACGAGGTTGCCGAGGCTGGCGTAGACGCCGTTGCCCCGGTACTCCGGGTAGGCCATCGTCCGCTCGTCGAGGACCTGCAGGAAGCCTGGCGGGCCGGCGCGCAGCGAGCTGTCGCACTCGCCGTGCCCGTCGGCGGTCGCGATGAACGCCATCTCCATCCGCCCGATGAACTCGACCATCCGCGGCAGCAGCCGGTCCCGCAGCTGGTCGCCGTAGAACCGGTCGGCGCGGGCGGTGCTGCCCAGCTCGTCCTGCAGCACGTGCTCGCCACCCGATCCGGGCCGTCCGTCCGGGTCGTCCGGGAGTTCGGGGCCGCCCGCCGGGACCGGGTCGGCGGGCACGGTCGGCCCACGGTCCGGAGCCGGCGCGGGGCGCTCCCGGCCGGGCATCACCGGGATGGGGGTTCGCAACGGCACGTCGTCAACCGTGCCATCCCGCGCGGCCAGGACCAAACGACGAGCACCGGCGAACCGGACGGCCTGCCACGTGGGGCAGTCCGGCGGCCGGGCGCTATCCTGAGTGCGGCGCCACCCACGCCATGACGAGTGACCACCGTCCCCGAACGGATGAGACGTGACCGTACGTACCGGTGAATGTGGCGAGAGCAGTCTCGCCGTCGGACGCCGTCCCGGCGGACGGAGTGTCTCGCGTACCTTGACTGCCGAGGCACGGGCGCCGGGGCCCGGTGCCACCGCGTTACGGAGCACGACCGAGGAGAGTGTCCGCCAGGCATGACTGCTGACCAGCTGATCGCCGGCGGCGTCGCACCGCCGCGGCGGCCCGCATCGGAGGCCGACCGGACCGTCGAGCTCATCCGGACGAGCTGGCAGCTCGTCGAGCCGCAGGCCGAGGAGATCGGCAAGCACTTCTACTCGACCCTGTTCAGCCGCGCCCCCGAGACGCGCGACCTGTTCCCGGTCAACATGGAGGTGCAGCGCAGCCGGTTGCTGCGCGCCCTCGTCCACGTGGTCCAGATGGTCGACCAGCCGGACGACCTGGTCCCGTTCCTGCAGCAGCTCGGCCGCGACCACCGCAAGTTCGGCGTGCTGTCCCAGCACTACGCCGCGGTCGGCGAGGCGCTGCTGTCGGCGATCGCGACCTATTCCGGCGAGAACTGGACCCCGGACGTCTCGAAGGCCTGGCACGGCGCGTACGGGATCGTCGCCGACGCCATGCAGCAGGCCGCCGCGGCCGAGCGCGGGCCGGCGTCATGGCTGGGCCGGGTCGTCGAGCACCGGCGGATCGGCTGGGACCTCGCGGTGGTCACCGTGGCGACCGACGATCTCGTGCCCTACCAGGCCGGTCAGTACGTCTCGGTCGAGACGCCGCACCGTCCCCGGCTGTGGCGCTACCTGTCCCCGGCCTGCGCCCCGCGCCGGGACGGAACCATCGAGTTCCATGTCCGCGCGGTGGAGAACGGCTGGGTCAGCCGGGCGATCGTCGCGCACAGCCGGATCGGCGAGACCTGGCGGATCGGCCCGCCGATGGGCCGGATGGCCGTGCCGCAGGGCAGCGAGCGGGAACTGCTGATGGTCGCAGGCGGTACCGGTGTCGCACCGATGAAGGCCCTGCTCGACGAGGTCGGCCGCCGCCCGCGCCCGCCGCGGACCCAGGTGTTCGTCGGCGGTCGTACGTGGGAGGACCTCTACGACTTCGGGGCGCTGCGCAAGCTGTCCTACAGCCACCCGTGGCTGGACGTGATCCCGGTGGTCGAGCACGAGGACGAGCCCTCCGGCGCGGAGACCGGCACCCTGGCCGACGTGGTCACCCGGTTCGGCGCCTGGAGCGAGCACGACGTGCTGGTCTGCGGCTCCCCGGCGATGATCCGCTCCACCGTCTCCCGGATGCTGGTCGCCGGCACCCCGCTGGACCGGATCACCTACGACCCGTTCACCATGGACTGACCCACCTCACCCGGGTATGGCGCGTGCGGGCTCCACAACGCGGGTGGGGTCAGAAGGCGTCGGTGCTGCGGACCGAGAGGACGTGCAGGGCGCGGGACCCGGTGAAGGCGTCCCGGCCGTGCAGGTACCGGTAGTTGTCCAGTAGCAGCACGTCCCCGGCGTCCATCCGGAACCGCGGCGCGACCTCGTAGGCCCCGGCCAGCAGGTCGGCGTACTCCTCGATCCGGCCCAGGTGCTCGTCCCAGTGCGGCTCGCGCGGCACCGGCAGCGCGTAGTCGCTGGCCCGCACCGCCCGCCGTCCACCCCGGGTGTGCTCGACCATCCGGCGCAGCAGCGGGGTGTCGGGCACCCCGCGCGGCGGGTTCACCCGGCTGCCGAAGAAGTCGACGTCGCAGCCGGTCAGGAACGCGTGCAGCTCCGGGTGGCCGTCGGCCAGCCGGTCGACCAGCGCGTAGCCGTCGACCAGCACCGAGTCCCCGCCGGACGGCGCCGGCACCGAGCAGTGCATCAGCAGGTAGTCCTCGTCCGGGTCGCGCAGCTGCACGGTGCGGCCGTGCACGTCGGCCTCGAGGTACGCGCCGTCGTTGTGCAGGCCCAGGACCGGCGAGTCGGTACCGCCCTGCGGCCGGATGCCGAACAGTTCCCGCAACCGCCCGCCGAGCACGGTCGCGGCCAGCACGACCAGCGCCTCCGGGTCGTCACCCGCATCCGGGACGAGCACCACGCCGTCCTCGGCGAGCACCTCCCGGGCACCGGTGGACGTCGCGCGCCGCGGCACCACCCCGGTGCCGTCCACCAGGTCCTTCAGCTCGGGCCGGGGCTCGCCGCGCCGCCGTCCGTCCGTGCCGGTCTCCGCCACGTCGTCCTCCGTTCGTGCCGTGCAGATGCTCCGGCACAAGTGTGGCAGGAGCGAGGCCGATGTCAGAACTGTCCGGACGACCAGCGTCGCTCCAGCACGCGGCCGGCCGCCGTCACGAGCAGCGCCGTCCCGACCACGACGACGGCCGGCACCAGTACCAGCTGCGGCGCGGCGAACATGTACTGCCGACCCTCGGCGATCATCGCGCCCCACTCCGGGGCCGGCGGCTGCGGGCCGAGGCCCAGGAAGGACAGTCCGGCCACGGTGAGCAGGATGTTCGCGAACCGCAGGCACAGGTGCGAGGTCAGCGGCCGGGCCAGGTTCGGCAGCACGTGCCGCAACGCGATCCGGACCGGACCGGCCCCGATCGCGACCGCCCCCTCGACGTACTCCCGGGACCGCTCGCGCACCACGAGCTGGTAGGTCAACCGGGCGAACGGGATCCAGCCGACGACCACGATCGCGATCAGCAGCGTGTCCAGGCCGGGCGCGCCGTCCTCGGACGCCGCGATCACGATCAGGCCGATCAGCACCGCGGGCACCGCGACCAGCACGTCGACCGTGCGCTGGAAGACCTGCCCCACGACCCGGCCGCACCAGCCGGCGACCAGCCCGAGGAGGGTACCGGTCACCGCGCAGATCACCAGCGCGAGCAGCGTGAACCCGACCGAGATCCGGGCCCCGACGGCGAGCCGGGCCAGCACGTCACGACCCAGCTGGTCGGTGCCCAGCAGGTGCTCGATCGAGGGCCCGTCGAACCGCGACGACAGGTCGGTGCCGTAGGCGTCCAGCGGCAGCAACGCCATCCCGAGCAGGCCCGCGGCCAGGACCGCCGCCACCACCCACAACGGCCGCCGCAGCCGCTCGACCCAGCCGGTCCGGCTCCCGGTCATGACGCTCGCCCAGGCCGTCACCGGACCCCGCCCCCCGTCGCTGCGCCGCGCGCCACCGGGTCCAGGGCAAGCGCGAGCAGCTCGGCACCGATCCCGGCCACCGCCGCCACCGCGACGACCGCAAGCAGCCCCGCCTGGACGACCGGCAGGTCCTGGCCGAGGACGGCGTCGTAGAGCAGCCGGCCCAGACCGGGGATCGAGAACAGCACCTCGACCACCACCGAGCCGCCGAGCAGGCCACCGAGGAAGAGCCCGGACAGCGAGGTGACCGAGGTCAGCCCGAGCCGGCCGCCGTGCCGCCACAGCACCGACCGGTCCGCGAGCCCCTTGGCCCGGGCCACGGTGACGTGCGGCCGGGCCAGTGCGTCGACGGTCTCGGCCCGCACCAGCTGCGCGGCCAGCGCGGCCGGGAACGCGGCCAGGGTGAGCACCGGCAGCACCGCCTCGGCCGGGTTCCCCCAGCCGGTGGCGGGCAGCAGCGGCAGCGTCACGGCGAAGGTCAGCACCAGCACGGTGCCCAGCACGAACTCGGGCACCGCGACGCCGAGCACCGATCCGGTCGTCAGGATCCGGTCCAGCCGGCCGCCGGGCCGCCGCGCGGCCCGCACCCCGAGCGGGATGCCGATCAGCCCGGCGACGACCAGGGCGGAGATCGTGAGCACCAGCGACGTCCCGAGCGCGGGCAGCAGCAGCCCGGACACCGGTGTGCGGCTGGTGTAGGAGATCCCGAGGTCACCGGCGAGCATCCGGCCCGACCAGCGGCCGAACTGCTCGAGCCAGGAGCCGTCCAGGCCGTACTGCGTGCGCAGCGCGGCCAGCACCGCCGGGTCCGGCTCCGCCTCGCCGGTCCGGCTGCGCAGGATCGACAGTGCGGTGTCCCGCCCGGAGATCCGCGGCAGCGCGAACACGAAGGCCGCGGCCGGCACCAGGACCAGCGGCAGTGCCAGCAACCGGCGGGCGAGGAGCGCCCTCACTCCGTCTTCGCCAGGCCCGGCACCACCAGGGTCTTCGCCAGCGGGTCCACCGTGTAGCCGGCGACCTGCCGGCCGACGCCGCCTGCCTGGGTGTGCACCAGCGGTACGCCGACGGCGTCGGCGTTCAGCTTCGCGGCCGCCTGCCGGAAGACCTCCTGCCGGGCGGCCGGGTCGGTCTGGCCGGCCAGCGGGGCGAGCAGGGCGTCGAACTCCGGCGAGCAGTACCGGTTGATGTTGTAGGAGCCCTGGCAGCTGTAGTCGGTGCTCAGGGTGGCTCCGGCGTCCGGGACGTCGAGCAGGTAGCTGCGCGAGGCCAGGTACATGTCGTAGTCGCCGGCGAGCAGATCGGGTTCGCGGGCGTCGTAGTCGCCGACCCGGATGTTCGCCTCGATCCCGACCTCACGCAGCATCTGCTGGACGGCGGTGGCCAGGGTGGGCAGCTCGGGCCGGTTGGCGTAGGTGCCCAGCTCGACGCGCAGCGGGTTGCCGGGGCCGAACCCGGCCTCGGCCAGCAGCTCGCGGGCCCGGGCCGGGTCGGCCGCGGGCGCCGGGCCCTGCGCACCCCACGCGACGGCCGGGCCGAACAGCTCCGAGGCGGGTACGGCGGACCCGGCCAGCGCCTGCTCGCCGAGCGCGGTGCGGTCGATCGCCGCGGTGACGGCCTGCCGGACCCGGATGTCGGCGAACGGCGGCCGGGACTGGTTGAGCTGCAGCGACGCCGTTCGGGGCGCGGCGACGGTCTCGTTCACGTACTCGCCGTCGGTGAACTCCAGCGCGGCCGACTCCGGCAGCTCCTGGGCGATGTCAACGTCCCCGGCCCGCAGCGCGAGCGCGCGGGCCGACGGGTCCGGCACGAAGTTCGCGGTGATCCCGGACAGCTGCGGTCGCTCGCCCCAGTACCGGTCGTTGCGGGCCAGCTCCGCCGACTGGGTGCCGTCGAGCTGCGTGATCGTCATCGGGCCGGTCCCGGTGCCCTGCACCGACGGCGGCGTGGACCGGTAGGCCGACGGGGCCAGGATCCCGGTGTTCGCGCCGCTCAGGCGCAACGGCAGGATCGGGTCCGGCTCGGTCGTGGCGACCCGGACGGCGCCGGTGCCGTCGGCGGTCGCGGTCAGGCCGATCCCCTGGATCGCGCGCGGCGGAGCCGGCACCCCGGCCAGCCAGGTCAGCGCCCCGGCGACGGCCTCGCCGGTGAGCGGCTCGCCGTTCTGGAAGGTCACCCCCGGGCGCAGCTGGAACCGCCAGGTGCGCGGGTCGACCCGGTCCCACCCGGTGGCCAGCGCCGGGCGCGCCTGCCCGTCCGGGCCGGAGTCGACCAGCGACTCGGTGACCCCCAGCTGGGAGAGCACGAACGCGTCGTCGGTGTCGATCGCGTATCCGGCCCCCGGGGCGAACGCCATCGCGAGGGTCATCCGGGCGTCCGGGATCACCCGCCCGGTCCCGCCACCGGACCCGCCACAGCCGGCGAGCACGGCGGCGCTCGCGGTCAGGGCGATCACGGTGCGGAGGAGTCGACGGCGGCGGGCGGGCGGGGCCTGGACGGCGGGCATGCGGGACGGTCCTCTCCGGCGCCGCGGAGTCGTCCGGCGCCCGAAAGATCCTCTGCAAGGCCGCTCGAGCGGTCAAGCTTGTGCGTGGGTGCGCATATCTCGTTACTGCCATCGATTCGCGGCTGCAGCACGGGGTTTGGTACCACTTGACCGTGCTGCGCAGCCTGCTCCGCCGGCCGGTGGATCCCGAGTCGGACCCACGGCCGGTCACCCCGCCCACGCCCGGCCGGTGGGCCCGTTTCACGGCGTTGCCGCCGGTGATGCAGCTGCTGGTGTCCACCCAGCTGGCGTTCAACGTCGGCTTCTACATGGTGCTGCCCTACCTGGCGACGCACCTGGCGGAGGATCTGGGCCTGGCCGCGGCCGCCGTCGGGCTGGTGCTGGGGCTGCGCACGTTCAGCCAACAGGGCCTGTTCGTCGTGGGAGGTGCGCTGACCGACCGGTACGGCGCCAAGCCCGTCGTGCTGACCGGCTGCGCCCTGCGTGTGATCGGGTTCATCCTGCTCGGGGCGGCCGGAACGCTGCCCGCCGTGATCGCCGGGGCACTGCTGACCGGGTTCGCCGCGGCGCTGTTCTCGCCGGCCGTGGAGTCCTCGCTCGCCCGGGAGGCGGGCGAGCGCGAACGCGCCGGACGGGGGCCGGCCCGGACCGAGGTGTTCGCGCTGTTCGCGATCGCGGGGCAGGTCGGCACGGTGACCGGTCCGCTGGTCGGGACGGCGCTGCTGCTGGTCGACTTCGGCGTCGCCTGCCTGGTCGCGGCGGCCGGTTTCGTGCTGGTCGGGCTGGCGCACTGGCGGTGGCTGCCGCGGCGGGCCGCGGAGCACGCCGGCGAGCCGGCGCTGGCCGGCTGGCGCGAGGTGCTCGGCAACCGGGCGTTCCTGGCGTTCGCTGCCGGCTACTCGGGCTGGCTGCTCTGCTACAACCAGCTGTACCTGGCGCTGCCCGCCGAGCTGGAACGCGTCGACGGGACGGCGGCGCTCGGCTTCCTGTTCGTGCTGATGTCGGTGCTGGTCATCACGCTGCAGCTGCGGGTCACGGGGTGGTCGCGGCGGATCGGTTCCGGGCGCTCGGTGGTGCTCGGGTTCTGTCTGATGGCGTCGTCGTTCGCGGTGGTGGCGCTGGCCCGGCTGCTGCCGGACCCGCCCGGCTGGTGGGCCCTGGCCCCGGCGGTCCTGATGGTGCTGCTGCTGACCGCCGGCGAGATGCTCGCGGTGCCGGTCGCGCAGGACCTGGTGCCGCGGCTGGCCGGGGAACGCCGGCTGGGCGCGCACTTCGGCGTGCTCGCCTCGTTCGGCGGGCTGGTGGTGCTGGTCGGCTCGACCGGGGTCGGTGCGCTGCTCGACCCCGCGGTGCCGGCCGCGGTGCCGTTCCTGGTGCTGGCGGCGGTCCCGCTGGCCGGTGCCGCCGTGCTGCGGACGCTGGCCCGGCGCGGCGCGCTCGCCGTGAGCTGAGCTCGAGTGGTCGCCGGTGGTGTGATCACGGGTCGGGTGCGGATCCGGCCGTGGCCGGCCGGATCGGCACCGGATCGTGGATCATCGGCGGGCAGGACCCGGCGCACCGGGCTCACCGGGCGTCGCGGCTACTCGGGCCGCGTCGGCCGCCAGCGGACGACGGCCTGGCGCCGGTCCACCGGGACCAGGTCCCGCCGGTAGGAGCGGTGCACCGCCGCGGTGGCCTGCGCGGCGGCCGCCCGCACGGCCTCCAGCTCCGCAGTGGTCTCCTCGAGCCGCTGCTGCAGCTCGTCGACCAGCTGCTCGAGCTCGATGATCCGCTTGATGCCGGCGAGGCTGACGCCCTCGTCCTGGGAGAGCCGCTGCACCTCGCGCAGCAGCGCGATGTCCCGCGGCGAGTAGCGGCGCCCGCCACCGGCCGACCGGCCCGGGCTCACCAGACCGAGCCGGTCGTAGCTACGCAGCGTCTGGGCGTGCAGGCCGGAGAGCTGAGCGGCGATCGAGATGACGAACACCGGGGTGTCCTGGCCGGCACCGTCCGGGAGGCCGGCGTCCGCGGACGCACCGGGACCGCGCGGGTCCGGTGCGTCACCGTGCCCACCGGGGATGGGTCCTCGTCCGGCCACCGCCGTCACCTCCTGGCGTCCCCGAGCAGGTCGGCCCGCGGTTCGGTGCCCTTCGTCGCCTCGGCGTAGGCCTGCAGCGCGTCGGTCGCCGCCTGGTCGAGCTTCTGCGGCACCGCCAGCTCCACCGTGACCAGCAGGTCGCCCTTCTTGCCGTTCTTCCGTTCGACACCGCGCCCGCGCACCCGCAGCGTGCGGCCGCTGGAGCTCCCGGCCGGGATCTTCAGCGAGACGGTGCCGTCCAGCGTGGGCACCGTCAGGGTCGCACCCAGCGCGAGCTCGGGGAAGGTCACCGGAACGGTGATCGTCAGGTCGTTGCTGTTCTTCGACGACCGCCCGAGCACCCGGTGCGGGGTGACGTGCACGGTCACGTACAGGTCACCCGCGGGCGCGCCGCCGCGCCCGGGCTCGCCCTGCCCGGCCAGCCGGACCTTCTGCCCGTCGTCGACGCCGGCCGGCACCCGCACGGTCAACGACCGGGTCCGGGTGCTGACCCCGTCGCCGCGGCACTCCGGGCAGGGGTCGTCGACGATCCGGCCCGTGCCGCGGCAGTCCCGGCACGGCTCGGAGAACGAGAACGCGCCCTGGCTGCGGTTCACCAGGCCGGCCCCGGAACAGGTGGGGCAGGTGCGCGGCGTGCTGCCGGGCCGGGCTCCGGTGCCGCCGCAGCGCTCGCAGCGGCCCGGTGAGGACAGCTTGATCGGCACGGTCGCACCGCGGACGGCGTCGTCGAACGAGATGGTCAGCTGACTCTCGACGTCCTGTCCGCGCCGGCCCCCTGCGGGCCCGCGCCCGGGGCCGCCGCCCTGGTTGCGGGTGGACCGGCCGAGGATGTCGCCGAGCAGGTCGGAGAAGTCGCCACCGCCGCCCCCGGCCTGGCCGAAGAGGTCGTTGAGGTCGAAGCCGCCGGCCCCGCCGGGGCCGCCTGCGCCGGTCGGCCCACCGCGGGGGAAGCCGCCGCCGGCGCCGAAACCGCCGAAGCCGCCGCCACCCGCGAACATCGCGCGGGTCTCGTCGTACTCCTTGCGCTTGGCCTCGTCACCGAGCACGCCGTAGGCCTCGGAGACCGCTTTGAAGCGGACCTCGGCCTTCTCGTCACCCGGGTTGGCGTCAGGGTGCAGCTCCCGGGCGAGCTTGCGGTACGCCTTCTTGATCTCGTCCTGGGACGCCGAGGACGAGACGCCCAGCTCGCGGTAGTAGTCCTTCTCGATCCAGTCGCGCTGGGTCATCCCGCCTCCTTCCCGTCGTGGCTTGCGCCGCACCACGTGCCGGCGTCCCTGGTCGTTCCCGGTCAGCCCGGGTTCGACGGCTCGCCCGGCCCGGGCTCGCCGTCCGCGGTGCCGGGCTCGGGACCGGAGTCGGGGCCGGGCTCGAAGCCGCCCTCGACGACGGTCTCGGCGCCGGTCTGCGCGGGGACCTCGCCCTCGGGCCGGTCCTGCACCGTCACCATCGCCGGGCGCAGCACCCGGTCGGAGATCCGGTAACCGCGGCGCAGGACCGCGGAGAGCACGGTCGTCGTGGGGCCGGAGCCCTCGGCCGGCTCGTGCTGGACCGCCTCGTGCAGCTGCGGGTCGAACAGCTCGCCCTCGATCCCGAAGGGCTCCAGGCCGAGCTTGGTCAGCACACCGGTGACCTTGTCCGCCGCCGACTTGAACGCACCCGTCAGGTCGCCGTGCGCCTCGGCCCGCTCGAAGTCGTCGAGCACGGTGAGCAGCTCGGACACGAAGGAGACCTTCGCCGAGAGCAACGCCTGGTCCCGGTCCCGGTCGGCCCGGCGCCGGTAGTTGGCGTACTCCGCGGTGACCCGCTGCAGGTCGACGGTGCGCTCGGCGATCTCCGCGGTCAGCTTCTCGACCTCGGGGTCGGCGCCGTCGGCCGGGCCCGCGACCGGGTCGGTCCCGTCGGTGCCGTCGGTGCCCTCGGTGCCCTCGGTGCTCTCGACGGTGGCCCCGGCCGGGGCCGCCGCGTCGGCGGCCCCGGTCGCGGGGCGGGCCTCACCGGTGTCCGGGTCCACCTTGCGGTTGTCCCGGACGGTCACCGGCTCGTCCTGGTGCGCGTTCTCGTCGCTGTCGTGTGCCATGTCGACCGTCCCGCCTCCTGGATGGCCGTCGGCCCTCACTTGTCGCCCTTGTCCTTCTCGTCGTCCACGATCTCGGCGTCGACGACGTCGTCGTCGGCCTGGGAGCCGGCCGCCGCACCGTCGGAACCCGAGGCACCCGGCTCGCCACCGCTCGCACCCTCGGCGCCCGGCTGCGAGTACAGCGCCGAACCCATCTTCTGGGACTCGGTGGCCAGCTTCTCCATCGAGGACTTGATCGCCTCGGTGTCGGTACCCTTCAGGGCCTCCTGGGTCTCGCCCAGAGCGGCGTTCACCGAGTCCTTGACCTCGGACGGGAGCGTCTCGTCGTTCTCCTTGACGAACTTCTCCGTCTGGTAGACGAGGGTCTCGGCCTGGTTGCGGGTCTCGGCCTCCTCGCGACGCCGGCGGTCCTCGTCCGCGTGCGCCTCGGCCTCCTGCACCATCCGGTCGATCTCGTCCTTGCCCAGGGCGGAGCCGCCGGTGATCTGCATCTCCTGGCTCTTGCCGGTGCCCATGTCCTTCGCGGACACGTTCACGATGCCGTTGGCGTCGATGTCGAAGGACACCTCGATCTGCGGGACACCGCGCGGGGCCGGCGGGAGGCCGGTCAGCTCGAACATGCCGAGCTTCTTGTTGTACGCGGCGATCTCGCGCTCGCCCTGGAAGACCTGGATCTGCACCGAGGGCTGGTTGTCGTCCGCGGTGGAGAAGATCTCCGAGCGCTTCGTCGGGATCGTGGTGTTCTTCTCGATCAGCTTGGTCATCACGCCGCCCTTGGTCTCGATGCCGAGGGACAGCGGGGTGACGTCGAGGAGCAGGACGTCCTTGACCTCACCGCGGAGCACGCCGGCCTGCAGCGCGGCACCGGCGGCGACGACCTCGTCCGGGTTGACGCCCTTGTTGGGCTCCTTGCCGCCGGTCAGCTCCTTGACCAGGTCGGTGACGGCCGGCATCCGGGTGGAGCCGCCGACGAGCACGACGTGGTCGATCGAGCCGACCGAGATGCTCGCGTCCTTGACCACCTGGTTGAACGGCTGACGGGTCCGCTCGAGCAGGTCGGAGGTGATCTTCTGGAACTCGGCGCGGGAGAGCGTCTCGTCCAGGAAGAGCGGGTTCTTCTCCGAGTCGACCGTGATGTAGGGCAGGTTGATGCTGGTCGACGACGAGCTGGACAGCTCGATCTTCGCCTTCTCGGCGGCCTCGCGGAGCCGCTGCATCGCCATCTTGTCCTTGGTCAGGTCGATGCCCTGCGAGCTCTTGAACTTGTCGACGAGCCAGGTGACGATCCGCTCGTCCCAGTCGTCGCCACCGAGGTGGTTGTCACCGTTGGTCGCCTTGACCTCGACGACGCCCTCGGCGATCTCCAGCAGGGACACGTCGAACGTGCCGCCACCCAGGTCGAAGACCAGGATGGTCTGCTCCTTCTCGCCCTTGTCCAGGCCGTAGGCCAGCGCGGCCGCGGTCGGCTCGTTGACGATGCGGAGCACGTTCAGGCCGGCGATCTGGCCGGCCTCCTTGGTGGACTGGCGCTGCGCGTCCTCGAAGTACGCGGGGACGGTGATGACGGCGTCGGTGACCTCGTCGCCCAGGTAGGCCTCGGCGTCGCGCTTCAGCTTCTGCAGCACCCGCGCGCTGATCTCCTGCGCGTGGTAGGTCTTGCCGTCGATATCCGACGTCGTCCAGTCCGTGCCGATGTGCCGCTTCACCGAGCGGAACGTGCGGTCGGAGTTGGTGACGGCCTGGTTCTTGGCCGACTGCCCGGTCAAGACCTCGCCGTTGCGTGCGAACGCGACCACCGAGGGGGTCGTCCGGGACCCCTCCGAGTTCGCGATCACCGTCGGCTCGCCACCCTCGAGGACGGCGACGACGGAGTTGGTTGTCCCGAGGTCGATACCGACCGTACGAGCCATGGTGACTGCCTCCGTGCTGTTCGGGGATGAGTGCGTCAAGCTCAAGTTGTATCAGGCCGGGGAGGGATGCGTGCATCTCCCTTGAGTGACACCTGCTCAACTTGCTCGCACCCGGTCCAACGGGCGGGTCCGCGGAGTTGTTCCCGGTCGACTCAACTTTTTCCGCCGTCCTGCGGCTGCGCCGAACGGGACCGTGCGACGACCGCCGCGGGCTAACCTGTGGCTCCCGTCCGAGTCCGGAGGATCCCGTGGCACGACCGGCCCGGCGCCGCGCCCCCGTCCTGTTCGCGCTGCTCGGGGCCGCCGTCGTCATCGCGGGGTGCGGGGGTGCGGAACCGGTCGCACCGCCCGGCCCGTTCCCGCCGCGTCCGGCGGACATCGACGTCTTACGGCTCGACCCGTGCGAGCTGGTCACCCCGGAGCAGCGATCGGCACTCGGAGTCGACGACGGCGAGGCGAGAACGGGCCGGCTCTCGAGCGGCGAGACCCGCGTGTGCCTCTGGCACAACTTCGACGACGGTTACAACTTCACCGCGCAGACAGTCGCGGGACCGTCGGCCGCGACCGCTGCAGGCGCTCCCGACACGTCCGTCGAGTCCGTGGCCGGATACGGCGCAGCGCGGACGACCGACTTCGGCGACTCGGCTCCGTTGTGCGGCCTCGTCATCGATGCCGCCGACGACGCAGCGATCCGCGTACAAGCCCAGGCGACCGGGCGAGGCCCTGACGGCTCGCGACAGACCTTCGATCAGGTGTGTGCGAAGGCCAGCGACGTCGCAACCGACGTCATCGGCAACGCCACTTCCGCCGGCTGAACCGTTCGCGGCTGCGAACGAGCCGTCGCGAACCGGGCCGGTCCCGGCGGCGGCGGGCCTACCGTTCGCCCCGTGAACATCGCCGCGAACGCACCCCGCGGGACCGCATCGGACAGCCTGATGTCGCAGGTCAACGTGGACAACGTGATGCAAGTGCATCGAATGCTCGCGCGGCAGGTGGTCGCCATGCAGCGAGCCCTGGGGGAGGCTGCCTGGCTCCGAGACATACCTCGTTGTGCGAACGACCTCGTCTCAATCGACGCGAAGGAGGTCTTCCAGCCGAAGATCGATCAGATCATGCGGGTGCACGAGGAGCACCTGAGCGAGGTCCGCGAAGCGCGGGACCGGCTCAAGGACGCGGCGGTGCAGTACGGCTTCACGGAGCACGAGGTCGCGGACTCCATCAAGACCACAGAGCTGCGGCCCGTGCAGCATGGCCCGTGGGTCCATCGCTGACAGTCATGGCTCTCCCTCGCTGTTACAACTTCCACGCCTTCGACATGGCGACCAAGTTCGCCTGGGTGAACGGGCAGCCCGGGATGGGTGCGGTCGAGCAGGTGACGGCGGGCCTCACCACTCTCGGCTCGGGCCTGGGCAGTGCCCGTGACGAGACCGATCGGAGTGCTGCGGACCTCTCGATCTCGTGGCGCGGTGCCGCGTCGGACGCGGCGCGCGAATCGCTGACCGGCACCGGCCAGGGCATGGACGCCACGGCCACCGTCACCGAGAACGCATCGACCCGGCTGACCGAATACGGCCACTCGTTCGAGGCCATGCGCCGCCAGATCTCCTACGTCGACCCGGACGACTACGGCTGGTGGCAGAAGGTCGGCGACTGGTCCGGCGAGCTGTGGCACACCCTCGGCGGCAACGGCAGCGACCACGTGACGATCGCCGAGCGCAACCAGGCCAACGACGATGTCGCGAACCGGGCACTGCAGGCGCACTCGGTCGAGACCTCCACCCTCGACGACCGGTTCGGCACCGCTACCGCCCCGGCCCCGCCTGCCGGGTCCGCGCCCCCGACCGGTGGTGGCGGCGCAAACCCTCCGTTCGGCAGCGTGCCGACAGCACCCGGACCGCTCGCGGGGCCGGGGACGGTGGGGCCGGCCGACGTCGGTGGACCGGGCCCGGGTGCCGCGCCGCCGCCGGCTCCGGGTGCCGCGGGGACGCCGAGCACCCCGGGTGCACCGGGCTCCGCAGGCGCACCGGGGCCACCGAATGCGCCGGGTGCACCGGGCGGAGCACAGCCGGGCCCGGTGCCCACCGGCCCGGTCGGCGCCGGTGCCACCCCAGGACCGGGGCCGGCGGGCGGCCGGCAGGGCGGCGGTGCCCGGCCCACCGGCGCCGCCGGAACGCCGGGAGGGCCGGGGACGGCGGGGCTGCCGGCCCCGCGGCCGGTACCCGGCACCGGCGGCGTCCCGGGGCCGGGCGTGACCGGCGTGCCGGGCCGGCCGTCGTCCGGCGGGCCCGCTCCGGTGGTCCGGGGCCCGGGACCGGGCGTGCCGGGCACCGGCACTCGGGACCGGGGGAGCGGCTTCGCGGACCGGCTCCGAGACCAGCCACCCTTCTCCCGCCCGATCCCGGGATACCCGCCGGGCACCGGTCCCGGAGCCGGGCACGGGCTCGGGCCGGTGCCCGGCGGCGGCCGGGAGCTCGGTGCCGGCCGCGGGCTCGGGGGTGGAGTCGTCGGGCCCGGCTCCGGCGCCGCCGCGGAGCCCCACGGCGGCACCGGCGGACGCGGTCCCGCGGGCGGGGCGGGGGCCGGCGGCGGGTGGGGCACCGAGTCCCGCGCGCCCGGCGGTCGCGGCGCGACGGCGCCCGAGAACGGCCCGGCCAGGCCGGGCGAACGGGGCGCCGGGGGCTACGGCCCGATGATGGGTGGCACCGGGGGCCTGCGGGACGGCCAGGACCACCGCAACCGCTACGTCGTCCCCACCGACGAGGTGTTCGACGTCCGGGTCGAGGTCACCGACGCGGTACTCGGCCCCGAACAGGACGACCCCCGATGACGTCGGTGATCGACTGGCCGAAGGCCGTCGTCCTGTCGGTCGCCGAGTTCGACGTCGTCCGGGACCTGCTCGATCTCGGGCCGAACCCGGCCGCGCTGGAGCTGTCGAGTCCCGGCGTGACCGAACTCGACCGCGCCCGCGTGGTCCGGGACGCCGCCGCCACGCTGGCCGCGCGCGGGCTGTTCGGCGGCGGACGGTTCCACCCCGGCCTGGCTGAGGACCTCCGCACGGTGATCGTCCCGGACGCCCGTCGGGACCTGCTCCTCGCGCCACCGCACCGGCAGCGTGCGCTGATCGGGATCCGCCGGGGCGGGGCGGTGCTCGCCATCCGGCTGGACGACGAGGTCGCCCTGGTCCGGATCACCGTCGAGCACGCCTCGGCCGCGCTCGTCGAGCTGCTCGGCCCGCTGACGCCGGGCTCCGGGCCGGCCGTGCGGATCCCCGCCCGGGTACTGGCGGACGCCGTCACCGCCTGCGACGGCGTCCGGGACCGGCTGACCACCGAGCTGCTTCGCCGCGGGACCTCCGGGGCCGAGGCCGCGCTCCTGCAGCGGATGGGCGACGCCGGCGGGCTCGCCCAGCTCGGCGCGGGCCACGGCGGACCGGAGCCGTGCCGCGCACCGGCCGTCCTGCTCGTGCACGCGACCGCACACGGCTGCTTCTACCAGCGCCGGCCCGTCCCGGAGCGGATCGGCGGGCCGCTTCCCGAGGACGCCGTGGTGCACGCCGGTCCGGCGGATCCCGCCCGCCTGGCCGAGGAGCTGGACCGGCTCGCCGAGGCGGCGGAGCACCGGCGCAGCCGGATCGCGGACCCGGGGCAGGGTGACCCGGTCGTGATCTAGGCGGGGTTCGGGGTCGTGCCGGGCCGGGTGGCCAGCGGCACGAGATCCTCGAACTCCCAGGGCACCGGCTGCACCCGCACCGGATTCTCCTTGTTGGGGGCCTCGACCATCTTCCCGTCGCCGATGAACATCGTGACGTGGTAGATCGTCGTCGGGTCCGACGGGTCGTGGGCGTAGAACAGGAAGTCGCCCGGCTGGGCGTCCCGGACCGGCAGGTGGCCGCCGGAGTTGAACTGGTCCCGGGAGACCCGCGGGATCGTCATCCCGGCCGCCTCGTAGGCGCGCAGCAGCAGGCCGGAGCAGTCGTAGGCGTTCGGGCCGGTCGCGCCCCAGACGTAGGGCTTGCCGACCTCACGCAACGCGAACCCGATCGCCGCGCCGGCCGCGCCGGGGGGCAGCGCGCCGGTCGGTCCCGGCTCGCAGCCGGTCGGGTTGGCGACCTCGCCGACGTTCTCGACCAGGCTGGCGGCCAGGCCCTCCCACTTGGAGTAGGCGTCCGGGAAGGCGGAGCGCTGCACGGTCTGTGCGGCCAGCGTGACCGGCATCTGCTCCCAGCCGGGCACCTCGAGCAGGCGCTCGTAGAAGATCCGGCTGCTGTAGGCCGGGTCGGTGATCTGTGCCGGTGACCCCCAGCCCTGGGAGGGCCGCTGCTGGAACAGGCCCAGCGAGTCCCGGTCGCCGTAGTCGATGTTGCGGAGGGTGGACTCCTGCATCGCCGTGGCCAGCGCGACCAGCCACGCCCGCGGCGGCAGATCCATGTCCTTGGCCACCGAGATGATCGCGGCGGCGTTGCCGCGCTGCTCGTCGGACAGCGTCTCGAACGTCGCACCACCGCCCCCGCCCCGGCCGACGGTCTCGGTGCTGATCCCGGTGTCGCACCACGCCGCGCCGGACTTCTGCCCGCCGAGGTTCGGGCTGTACGCGAGGAAGCCGACGGTGAGGAACAGGACCAGCGCCAGGCCGATCACCGCGAACGGCAGCAGCAGCCGAAGCGGTCGCAGCGCGCGGGTGAACGGCGTGCTCATTCCCGTTCGTAGCGAGAGACCCGCCACCCCACGTCGGTGTCGATGACCAGGACCTTCAGCCGGACCGTGTCGGTCGGCACCGTGACCTCGACACTCTTCGGCGACGCCCGGGTCGGGACGACCGGCCCGGTCACCCGGGACGCGGGCACGTTCGCCGGGTCGACCCCGGCGAGCACCCCGAGGAACTCGTCGGTGGTGTAGGGCCGCAGCCCCGCCAGCCACTGCTGGGCGGTCGTGCCCTCGGGGTGGTTCACCCACGCCGACGTCCACACCCGGGCCGCCTCGAGCGCCTGCGGCGCGGCCTGGTCGACCGGCAGCTGCTCCGGGGTCAGCGGCGCGACCGGGGGCAGCCTCGTCGGGGTCGGCGTCGCGGACACCCCGGACCCGCCGGAGTCCCAGCGGTCGCCCTGCCCACCGCCGGTCACACCGCCACCACCGGTGTTGCCGCCGCCGACCGAGCCGCCCAGATACACCAGGCCGAACACCAGCGCACCCAGCACGACCACGGTGAACGCCAGCCGGCCCGGGGAGCGCAGCGGCCACTGCCAGAACACGCGGTACGCCCCGGCCCGACCGCGCGAGGACCTAATCGGCACGGCCACCCCAGACGTCGCCGTCGGCGGTGCGCGCGGCCCGTGGCCGGTAGATCTTGTAGACCGGGACGCCGTCGACGAGCTCGGGCGCGACCGGCGTCGGGTCGCCCGGGCGGCGTGGCGTGGTGTCGCTGCGCCGGTAGATCGACCGGTCGTCGACCTCACCGGGGTCGGTGCGGCCGGGGACCCCGGACCCGGTGTTCGGCCGCCCGGACGCACCCACCGGCAGCTGGCCGCGGGTCCGGTCGGCGATCCGGCCGGCCTCCCGCCCCTCGACGGCGGGTTCCACCGCGGCCCGTCGGCGCCACGGCCGGGCACCCGGCCCGGCGACGGTCTCGGCCTCCGGACGGACGGTGTCGCCGCCCCCGCCGCCGGAACCGGGCGCGCGCTCGTTCCACCAGCGCGTCTGCCGCTCGTCGCCGGGCAGCGGGCCGCGCATCCGGTTCCACACCTTCGACATCGGCCCGTCCCCGGCGCCGGGGACGATCCCGCCGAACTGCTCGCGGGTCAGCGACACCATCGACACCAGCCGCCGGAACGGCCGCGCCACCGCCCACAGCACCAGCGTCACCACGCCGGTGACCAGCAGCGCCAGCCACAGGTCGATCCCGGCGCCGGGGGAGAACAGCGAGACCACCAGCAACGCGTGCAGCCCGGCCAGCGCGCCGACGACCAGGGTGTTCACGATCGCGGCGCCGCCGACCCGCAACAGCGCCGGGATCACGTCCGGCTTGAGCAGCGCCACGACCGCGACCGCCGGCGCGCACACCACCAACAACCGGATGATCAGCATCGCCACCAGCACCAGCACCTTGGACAGCAGCTGGAACAGCGCGATGCAGGCGGCCTCGATCAGCGCGAGCGTGCCGGCGCCGATCCGGCTCCCGGTGGCGCCGGTGAAGTAGGGGTAGCGGTCGCCCATCCGGTCGGCGATCGCGCCGTAGTCGGCCTTCTTGCGTTCCGCGGTCTCCGAGGTGTCCTGGCCCTGGTCGACCTCGTCGATGGTGAACGCCTGCGCCCGCAGCAGGTCCCGGCCGAGTTCCTGGGCCTGCGGGACGTCCGGCGCACCGAACGTGCCGCGGAGCCAGTTCTGGTAGCCGACCTGGTCGACGAGCACGGTCGGCAGGGTGTCCCGGGTGCCGAGCCCGACCTGACCGAGGAATCCCTCCTGCATCTGGGTGACGCCGTCGAGCAGCAGGTCGTCCGCCGCCCGCGACCAGTCCACCGGGGCGAGGTAGGCCGCCGATCCGATCATCAGCGCGAGCACCGCGATCCCGGTGCGCTGCGCCTGGCGGGCGAGGTCGCCGCGCATGGCCAGCAGCAGGACGATGATCGCGAACCCGAGCAGCGCGAGCCCGACCCAGGTGGTGAACACGGTCTCGTACATCGCCTGGGTGGCCGTGGTGATGACCCGGTCCAGCGGTTCGAACAGCGCGCCGCCGTCGGCGATCAGGTAGTGCGCCCAGTTCACCCCGCCGACGGTGAGCTTGGCCAGGTTGAACACCTGGTTGCCCAGCCAGGTGTCGGTGGTGACCGAGGGGTTCAGGACGCCGGAGGCGGCGCAGCCCAGGTCGTAGTTGTGCCAGACCAGGCCGGCGTAGCCGACCTCCTCGTAGACGCTGCCGATCTCACCGTGCAACGCCGATGGTCGATCCAGCGAACCGACCAGCCCGGTGCCGGGCCGGTCCGGCTCGGGCGGGGTCTTGCAGTCCAGGGACTGTGCCATCGCGGGGGATCCGAGCAGGATCGTGCCGCCGACCAGCGCCGCGACGACCAGCAGCGCGCGGCGCCGGGTGCGTGGCCGGGCATCGCCGGGGGTGCGGGCACGGCGCTCCTTGCGGACGGCCACGAGCACGGCCGCCAGCACGACTCCCAGCACCACCCAGAGACCGGCACCGCCGGACGGGTCGAGACCGCCGGTCACCGCCCGTCCCCGTCGGCGTCGGCGGACCCGTCGACGGTGGGCCGGTCGCCGTCACCGGCGCGGTCGTCGGGCCCGGCGGGCTCGTCGAGCAGGTCCTCGTCCAGCTCGTCGAGCAGGTCGAGCTCCTCGTCGTCGTACAGCTCGGTGTCGGCGAGGACGTCCGCGCCGTCCTCCGACGGCATCGCGACGACCTGCACCGAGCCCGCTCGGACGCCCGGCCCGCCCAGCACCGGGTCGGCGTCGCCGAGGCCGATCCGGGTGTCGGTGACGCCCGTCCCGGAGCGCGGGTCGAGGTCGACGTCGTCGCCGTCCAGATCCGGGACGGCCGGCGGCAGCGGGGCCGGGCGGGGCGTCACCGGCAGCGGGGTCGGCTCGTCCGGGGCGTTCATCTCGGGCCCGGACGCGGCCGCCCGCGGGACCGCACGGGTGGCGTCCGGGTTGGTGTCCAGCGCGTCCCGCACGTGTTCCAGGTGCGGTGCCTCCAGATCGATCCGGATCTTCTCGACGCCGCCGTGGCCGTCGGCGAAGACGAACTGGCGCGGGGTGTCGTCCGGCCGGTCGTCGTGCCGGGGGCGCGGGGACAGCGTCCCGAGCATCTCCTCGTAGCCGACGTCGGTGGGCACCCGCAGCAGTCGCAGCGCCTCGGACTGGGCCTCCTCGTCGTCGGTGCGGCCGACGAACACCGCGTTGACCAGCGACGCGAACCCGGAGACCCGCAGCAGGTCACCGGCCAGCTGGGAGGCGAACAGCGCCCGGACGTTGAACTTGCGGGAGTCGCGGGCGAGCCGGTCGATCAGCACCTTGCCGGTGGGGACCTGGGACAGGAAGTGCGTCTCGTCCAGCGCGACGCCCTTGCGCAGGTTCCGGTCGGCGTCGTAGATCGTGCGCTGGGTCAGCCAGGAGGCCAGGTTCAGCAGCTCGACGCCGAGCGCCTCGTTGTCGGTCCATTCCTCGCGCGGGCTGCCCGGCCGGGGCAGCGAGAGGCCCTGCATGGTCAGCACCGTGAGCCGGTAGTCGCGGTCGGCCTGCCACGGGTCGGCGCGGGTCTCGTCCGGGAACAGCAGCGCGGCCTGGGGCAGCTCGCGGCGCTCGTCCAGGAAGTCCGCGACGACGCCGGCGTGCTCCTCGCCCTCGGACGCGTGCCGGCGCAGCGTGTCGATCACCAAGCCGGGGTGCCGGTCGGGGGCGCCGCCCACCTCGCGGACCGCGCGCAACAGCACGATCCGGGTGTGCGGCTGCCGGGAGATCTCGTAGGGCAGCAGCCCGGACAGCACGTCGAGAACCAGCCGGCGGCGGGTGGCGGCGGCCAGCGACCGTTCGCGCTTCCAGGCGCGCTCGGGGGCCTCCTCGTCGGTGAAGTGGTCCGGGCGCGGTTCGGCGACCACCCGGTACGGGTTGAGGATCCCGGGGTCGGCACGCAGCAGGTTGATGTGCCGGGAGAACGGCGCCAGCTCCGGCAGCCGGGCCAGCTCGGCCAGCGGGCCCGACGGGTCGAGCACGGTCCAGCGGGCCCCACCGCGCAGCGTCTTGTAGACGGTCAAACCGGTCAGGAACGACTTCCCGGACCCCAGTCCGCCGATGATCGCCGTCAGCCCGGAGGCGCGGCGCACCTCCTGGGCCAGCCACGGGTCCCAGGCCACCGGGCGCCGGGTCGCGGTGCAGGTCTCGCCGAGCATGATCCCGCGCCGGTCACCGACGCTCGCGGTGGCGGCGGGCACCCCGGCCGCGGCCCAGGTCACCGAGCCACGACGCCGGTACGCCGTGGACGCCAGCGGCTCGCCCGGGATGAACTCGCGCGCGTAGCGGTACTGCGCCTCGGGGTGCTCGATCTGCACCTTCGGCCGGTACATGTCGACGACCTGCTGGGCCCGGGTAGTGGCCTCGGCCTCGTCCCTACCGGAGACCGCGATCCGCCACCAGCCGTAGATCCGGGTGTTGAGCTGGGTCAGCCCGGTGGTGAGCTCGTCCTCGACCTCCAGGACCCGGTCGGCCTGGCGGGCCAGCGACATCGGCGGGTCGAGGTCGTGGTCGTGGGTGTAGTGCCGGATCTGGCTGCGGACCTTGCCCATCTGGCGCTGCAGCTCGCCGGTGACGTCCTCGGGGCGGCGTATGTACATCCGCGCGGACCACTCGACCGGGAACGGCAGCCGGTCCGAGTGCTGCATCCAGGGGTCGTCGATCTCCGGGATGCGCAGGCCGTCCATCAGGCCGACCGAGAGCACGGCGACGTTGCGGGAGACCGCCTGCGACCGCATCCGCCCGACGACCTGCACGGTCGGCGCGTAGGGCTCCTGGTGCAGGTCGACGCCCTCGGTGAAGGTGGCGAGGTCCTCGGCCTCCCAGGTGCTCACCCCGCGCGGCACCGACGACAGCCCGCGCGGCGCGGGCAGGCCGAGCGCCACCGAGCGGTGCATCAGCCACGCCATGTCCTCGGCACTGGCCGGGACGGCGTCCAGGCCGGAGCCGGCGGCCAGCACGTCGAGGTGGTTGACCTCGGACTCCAGCGCGGCGAGCTCGGCCCGCACCGCCGACGGCGCGATCCTGTCGAGGACCGGAGCGGCGCGTTCCACCCAGCGGTCGAGCAGGCCGCGGCCGGAGACCTCGATGCCGAGGAAGACCTCCTTGTCGGCCATCGACAGCCCCATCAGGTGCCGCTGCTCGCCCTCCAGGAAGCCGTCCCAGCCCAGGGCTCCGGGGACGTCGGGCATCCGGCCGAGCGCGTTCTGGTCGAACGACTCGGCCCACATGTGCACCGGGTACGGCCGGGTCGTCACCCGCAGGTGCAGCCAGCGGCCCTGCAGCTCGCCGAGCTGGGCGGCGATCTGCCGGATCAGCACCTCGCGCTGGCCGTCCGAGCGGAAGCTCCAGGCCTGCGCGGCCAGCCGGTACCAGGCCATGACCTGGCTGCCGGTGCGCGTCAGGTGACCGTCGATCGAGCGGAGCGCGATCGACGGCGTGTAGTCCGATCCGCCCTCGCCGGCCCGGGCGCGGCCGCGGCGGGATCGGCGACGTGTCCTCTCAGGTGCGGCCACGGTGGCCACCCCTGCGCCACGGTTCCGGCTGACGGGTGCGGGCCGGGTTGGCGGTCTTGCGGGACCCGCCCGCGAGCCGACCGCGCGCGGTGCGCAGCCGGCTCCGCTTCGGCGCACTGCCCGGTTCGGGCAGCGGCGGGACCACGCGTTTCGGCTCGGCCCCCTCCGGCCCGGTCCGCCCAGCGTTCTCCGGCAGCACAGCGTTCTCGGGCAGCACAGCGCCCTCCGGCAGCACAGCGCCATCCGGCAGGACGGCCCCGGGCTGCACGCCCTCCGGTTGCGCGGCCGCCTGCGGTCCGAGCGGGCTCCTGGTGGCCACCGGCTTGCCGAACGACCCGTTCGTGCCGCCGGGCGCGGCCGGGGCGGTCGACGCGGCGGCACCGCGGTTGCCGAGCGGGCCCTTCGTCGCGACCGGCCTGCCGAAGGAACCGCTCGCGGCGGCCGGTGCCGTGCCGGATGCGGCGTCGCGCGACGAGCGACCGATCACGGCGCGGTCGCGACGGGACCGGGAACGCCACGGCTCCGGCTCCACGGCCTTCGCCCGGCCTGCCGGCCCACGCGAGCCCGAGACCCGCACGTGCCCGGCGTGCACCGAGCCACCGCCGGGCTCGCGACCCGCACGGGGACCGGTCACCTCGGCCCAGAACTGGCCGAGGACCTGCCCGAGCGGACGCTCGTAGTCGATCTTCTTGCCGAGCACGCTGGTGATCGCGACGGTGCCCACCAGTGCCCAGGCGATGGAGAAGAAGTCCAGGCCGATACCCAACCGCCGCTGCACCATCATGATCAGCATGATGACGAGGAGTCCGACGCCGTAGCTGACGTACCGCGCCCGCCAGGGGAAGGTGGCCCGCGGGGGACCCAGCCAGACCGCGTCGACCCGGTATACCTCGTCGTCGGTACGAACGAGCACGGGTCAGCCGGTGGAGACGAGCAGGTTGGCCAGCGCCTGGCCGACGGCCGGACCGTTGCCGGTCACGGCGATGCCCAGTGCGATCAGCCCCACGAGCAGTCCGACACTGCGCCGGGCCACGCCGGCGTTGTCCCCACGACCACCGACCCAGAGCAGGATGACGGCGATCGCGAGCAGGATCAACGGAACGATGTTGTTGGTGATCCAGTCGCGGAGGTTGACCGTCGTCAGCTCGCCCTGTGCGAGCACCAGCTGGATCGCCTCGACCGAGGTCTTCACAGCTCCTCCTTGCGGAATCCGCGTTTCTGGTCGCTCCCGCAGGCGAGTAGACCACGAGACCCGGCGCGATAGTAGTCGTTGGCCCGTACGTCGGATGTGAGCGCCACGCAGTGCGACGCCCCGAACACGGTCGGCTCAGCCTTCGAGCGTCCGACCCGGCGTGACTCGTGACTCACCTGGACCGCCCCGCTGGGCCGCCGCAGACGGAAATGTCATGGTCAAAGCCAGCTACCGTTCAGTAACGATGCACGACCGCCGGACGGTGGGGCACATGGCGGTGGCACGGGCGCACTACCCTTCCCCCGACCGCCGTCGCGCCCCACCACATCAGCGCGGCGACGACGTCCGAGGAGGCACCGCGATGGAGAGGCCCGCCCGGTCCCGGCGGCACGGCACGCCGTGCTCGCGACCGCGCGCCCGCGCCGCGCTGCCACCCCGGCCCCGGCACACGATTCCCGTCCCGTTCCGCCGTGACGACCGCGCTCCCTGTGACGCCCGTCCCCGGCCGGGAGCTCTCGAGGGAGGTTCCTCCACATGACCTGGGTGCAGTGGGTGCTCGGCATCATCACCGTGCTGTCGGCGATCGTCGCCGTGGCGCTGGTCGCCCGCACCGTGACGCAGATGGTGAAGATCATCCGGCTCGGCGGGCCGGATCCGACCCGGACCGGCCCGTTCGGGCCACGGTTCGTCACGATGCTCAAGGAGACCCTGGGCCACACCAGGATGCTCAAGTGGAGCCACGTCGGTGTCTTCCACTGGCTGGTGATGGTCGGCTTCGGCGGCCTGTTCCTGGCGCTGATCGAGGCGTTCGTCGAGGTGTGGAACCCGACGTACCACCTGCCGCTGATCGGCGAGTGGAGCATCTACAGCCTGTTCGTGGAGATCCTCGGCGTCGGCACCGTGGTCGGCATCGCGGTGCTGATCGCGATCCGGCAGCTCAACCACCCGCGCAGCCAGGGCCGGATGTCTCGGTTCTACGGCTCGTACCAGGGCCGGGCCTACTTCGTCGAGGCGATCGTCTTCCTGGAGGGCGTCGGCATCCTGGTGGTGCGCGGGGCCAAGTCCGCGCTCGGTGTGTTCGACGTGCCGACCTGGTCGGCCCCGGTCTCGGTGGCGCTGGGCTCGGTGCTGCCCGCCTCGACCACCCTGGTCACGGTGTTCGCGACGGTGAAGGTGCTCTCGGCGACGGTGTGGCTGATCGTGATCGCGGCGAAGCCGACGATGGGCGTGGCCTGGCACCGGTTCACCGCGTTCCCGAACATCTACTTCAAGCGCGACGACGACGGCCGCAAGGCGCTCGGCGCGATGCGGCCGATGATGTCCAAGGGCAAGGTGCTCGACCTCGAGGAGGCCGACCCGGACGAGGACACGTTCGGCGCGGGCAAGGTCGAGGACTTCACCTGGAAGGGCCTGCTCGACTTCACCACCTGCACCGAGTGCGGGCGATGCCAGAGCCAGTGCCCGGCCTGGAACACCGAGAAGCCGCTGTCGCCGAAGCTGCTGGTCAACGCGCTGCGCGATCACGCCTACGACAAGGCCCCCTACCTGCTCGCCGGCGGTAGCAAGGACATGGCCGGCGACGAGGTCGGCATCACCGGTGACGACGCCGAGGCCCGCCTCGCGACGATCCCGGTGGACGCCCTCAAGGAGGCCGAGCGGCCGCTGGTCGGCGGCGAGGACGTCCTCGGCGTGATCGATCCGGACATCCTGTGGTCCTGCACCATGTGCGGCGCCTGCGTCGAGCAGTGCCCGGTCGACATCGAGCACGTCGACCACATCGTCGACATGCGCCGGCACCAGGTGCTGATCGAGTCGGAGTTCCCTACCGAGCTCAACTCGCTGTTCAAGAACCTGGAGAACAAGGGCAACCCCTGGGGCCAGAACGCCAAGGACCGCCTCGAGTGGACCAAGGGCCTCGACTTCGAGGTCCCGGTCGTGGAGGGCGAGCTCGCGCCGGAGACCGAGTACCTGTTCTGGATCGGGTGCGCCGGCGCCTTCGACGACGGCCAGAAGAAGACCATCCGGGCCACCGCGGAGCTGCTGCACCGGGCCGGTGTCGACTTCGCCGTGCTCGGCTCCGGCGAGACCTGCACCGGCGACCCGGCACGGCGCTCGGGCAACGAGTTCGTGTTCCAGATGCTCGCCCAGCAGAACGTCGAGACCCTCAACGGCGTCTTCGAGAACCGCGAGCCGGGCACCCGCAAGATCGTCACCACCTGCCCGCACTGCCTCAACACCCTCGGCCGGGAGTACCCCGAGCTGGACGGGCACTACGAGGTCGTGCACCACACCCAGCTGCTGAACAAGCTGGTGCGGGACAAGAAGCTCACTCCGGTGTCGGCGCCGGCGGGCGAGGACGCCGCGGTCACCTACCACGACCCCTGCTTCCTGGGCCGGCACAACGAGGTCTACGAGGAGCCGCGCGCCCTGATCAACGCCACCGGGGCGGCCGGGTCGACGACGCTGACCGAGATGCCGCGGCACGGCGACCGCTCCATGTGCTGCGGTGCCGGTGGTGCGCGGATGTGGATGGAGGAGCGCATCGGCAAGCGCATCAACTTCACCCGCGCCGAGGAGGCCGTCGAGACCCTCGGCGACGCGCCCGGCGGCACCCAGGGCGGGGACGGCGCGACCTCCGGCACCCTCGCGGTCGGCTGCCCGTTCTGCCGCACCATGCTCACCGACGGCGTCAACCAGACGATCGGCGAGTCCGTGCAGGTCCAGGACGTGTCGCAGATGCTGCTGGCCGCGGTGAAGCGCGGGGACCCGGCCCCGGAGCCGCCGAAGCCGGCCGAAACCACCCCCGAGGACGCGCCGACGACCGACACCCCGGCCGTCGCGACGCCGTCGGCCGAGGTCGCGGAGGAGGTGGCGATCGAGGAGACCGCCACCGAGAACGCCGCCACCGGCGACACCGCCGGGACCGCGGCCGAGACGGGGACGACCACCGGGTCCGGGTCGGACGGCGCCTCGGCCGAGGGGGCGACGGAGACCTCGGCGAACGGGTCCACACCCGCCGGCGACCAGCCGCAGCAGGAGGAGGAGAAGACCGAGAACTGACGGTCCTCACCCGGACGACGGCCGGTCCGCCCCACCCGGGGAGGGTCGGCCGTTCGCCGTTCCGACCGTCGTGGGCCCGGCGGCCCCGCCGAGTGGCACACCACGTGTCCGCGCCCCGGTCCCCGACCCACGACAGGTGCCATTGACCGTAGGCCCGCTCTACGGTCCGACCGTCCTGGTGGTGCCGTCAGCAGGGAGTGAAGGCGCTGACCTGGTAGGTCGGGGTCGCGGCGTCGGTGCGGGTCAGCTCGACCCTCCCCATGGCGGGGCCGGCTGCGGTGCCCCAGGGCGTCGCGCAGGCATCGACGGTGGTGGTCCCGCCGGGCGGCACGTCCGGGTCGGGGCGGCGGTCCGGCGTGGTCACCTCGGCGCCGGCCGGGACCCGGGTGTGCAGCACGGCCACGGCGTCCTCGCAGGTCGCGGCGCCGGTGGCGGTACGCAGCTGGGCGATCGCGGCGTCCTGAGCCAGCCGGCAGACCCGTGCCGGGTTCCCGCCGACGACGCCCGAGTCCAGCGCCACCAGCGCCAGCTGCGGGCGATCGACGCCGAGCTCCGTCCGCATCTGGGCGCCGGCCTGGGCGTCGACCCGGGCCTGCTCCCGGTCGAGCTCGACCGAGCGGAACGTGTAGCCGATCCCGGCCAGCACCAGCAACACCGCACCCGCCGCGAGCACCTTCCAGCGCGGCAGGAGCAGCAGCCCGGCGACGACGACCCCCGCGGCCGTCGCCAGACCCCAGGCCCACGGGTTGCGGGCCGTGCCCTGGACCAGCGCGCCGACCAGCACCAGCCCGGCGACGTGCGGGGCCCACCCGTTCAGCAGCCGGTCCAGCCGCAGCAACGCGAGCAGCACGAGCGTCCCGAAGCCGAGACCGACCGGGACCCACCAGCGGTCCGGGTCGTCGAGGAACGGGAACAGCAGGACGGCCGCGCCGAGGATGCCCAGCCCGCTCGCTCCGCGCACGGAACGCGGACGCAGCCGGCGCCAGTGCTGCCACGGATCCGGGCCGCCGGGTCCGGCGGCACCGTCCCCGGACGGGGTTCGGCGGCGTCCGGTGGCCCACGGGTCGGCGTCCATCACGGCCAGCCTAGCGAGACGACCCGGGTGCGCGGGGCACGCTCAGGCGTCGGTCGACTCCTCGGCCGAGGCGGCGGATCCGGTGCCGCCATGCCGGCCCGGCGGGTCCTCCGACAGCTGCGGCGAGCGGCACAGGCCGAACATCCAGGCGACGGCCTGCTCGGCGCGGGCGGCCTCGAACCCGTCGGACGGCGCCGGCCTGCGACCGTGGTCGCCGTCGAGCACCTGGGCGACCGCAGCGGTCGCCTCCGGGGCCGAGATGCTGCGGATCGAGTCCCCCGGCTGCGGCACGTTCGGCCCGTCGACCAGTACCGCGAGGGTGCCCAGGCCGGGTGCGTCGGTGACCAGCTCGTGGTCGTCGCTGACCAGGACGGTCGCGGCGCCGAGCACCGCGATCCCGTCGGGCAGGTCCAGCTCGGGCACCACGGTCACCCGCGGGTGCCGGCCGAGGGCCGGCGCGGGCTCGTCGGCGGCGAGCTCACCGGTGATCACGATCTCGATACGCGGGTAGCGTTCCAGCAGGTCGGCCAGGCCGGAGAGCACCGGCGACGACGACGACCGCTGCAGGTCCACCAGGACCAGCCTGCGCTCCTCGTCGTGCACCCGTGCCACCGCCTCGGCGCAACCCCGGTCGCGCGGGCCCGGCAGCGAGTTGATCGTGTCGCCGATGGTCAGCACGTTCGGGCCGAGCGGGCTGCCCAGCGCCGAGCCGCTGGTCGTCAGGAACAGCGATGCCAGCTGGCCGATCACCCGGCGGTGCGCCTCCTGCGGGAACGGGCACAGCAGGTCGTCGGTACCCATCCCGGCCTGCATGTGCACGATCGGGATGCGACGCCAGAAGGCGACGGTCGCGGCGACCGCGGCGGCCAGCCCGCCGCCGTGCACCAGCACCGCGGACGGGTCCTGGTCCACCAGGAGCCGGTCCAGCCGGGTGAACAGGGCGGCCGCGACGTCGGCGACGCCCGGGCCGACGTCGGCGGGCAGCAGGATCGTGATGTCGGCCGGCACGCCGAGGGCCTCGAACGTCTCGTGCACGGTCATCGGGTCGGGCCCGGTGGCGACGGTGATCCCCTGGATGCGGTCGGCTGCCGCGACGGCGGTGGCGACCGGGGCGAGCCGGGCGACCTCGGAGCGGCTGCCGGCGATCATGAGGATGTCCTGCTCGTGGTCCTCGGACGGAGCACCCGTCAGCGGGTCGAACACACTCATCATCGATCCTTCCGGTCGGGGAGCAGACCGACTGGTACGAGTGTGCCGGTCGACCGCGACCGGTGCGACCGGCTCGCGCCGGGTGGTCGGTTCGTGCGACGACCGGGCGCCCCCGGGCCGTGCCGGGCTCCGCGCACCGGGTGCTAGGCTGATCACGCACCATGCGGATGTAGTTCAATGGTAGAACATCAGCTTCCCAAGCTGAATACGCGGGTTCGATTCCCGTCATCCGCTCACATGACGAAGGCCCAGGTCAGCGAGTTGCTCCCGCCGAACCTGGGCCTTCGTCGTTCCGGAGGAACCGGTCCGCGTGCGGTCCCCGTGCGATACGGACGCCCTCGTCCAGTAGCCGGCGGATCCTGCTCGTCGCCGTGCGACCTGGGTCCGCGCCGGTGGTCGTCGACCAGCCCGCTCAGCCCGTCGGCGATCCGGTGGTCCGCCGCGCTGGTCGCACGCTGGTGGATCAGGGCCGCACGCATGTCGTCGTGCCCCATCCGCGACATCAGGTCCTCGGTGCTCGCGCCGGTCTGCGCGGCCCATATGCTGATGGTCCGGACCCTGGCCCGGGACGTCGGCGGGCCGACGACGATCCCCCGTGGGTGCGGCCCGGGCCTTCGTAGGCGGCCAGCCGCTGCAGGAACTCGTCGATGTCGAAGGTCTCGGCCGGGCCGGTGTAGCGGCTCGGGGCCTCTTGGATCTCACCCGGCAGCTGGGCGGCCAGGTTGGCCAGCTCGTCGTACTGCACCGGTGGTGGCTCTCCTTCCGGTCGGCGGAGACGAGGACGGGGTCGGGGTGTGGAGCCGTGTCCATCAGCTATCGAACGCGGACAGCGCGTCCCACTTCTGCTGTGGGTGGACGTCGCCTCATCCAGCACCATTCTCAAACGCGCCGGTGGAGGCGGTCTAGTTGGCACCGACTTCTCCCTCAGTCGCGTAATAGACTGGGCCGTGCACGGCGAATTCGGATTTCATGTTACTCACTGAGCCGAGAGCGATCGGCGTGTCGGCCAACGTAGCTTCAGTTCGTCCCGTCGAACCCCCCGCACCAGGCTGTCCTGTTTCGTTCTTGAAAACAATGAGGTCGGCATCCTTTCCCGCGCTCCGTAGCAGAGCTTCAGTGCATCGAATGGGGGTTTCGGTGTGAAGTGCCAGGGCGACGGCGTCGCTGGGGCGGGCCGAGATGATCGCTCCGTTGTCGAGCACGACCTGGGCGTAGAACACTCCCTCATGCAGGCCGACAAGTTCCACTCGGAGAAGTCTGCAGCTCGACTGTTCGATTAGCTCGACGATGAGTCGGTGGGTGCCCGATCGCGGGGGGCTCGGGCACCGCCGGGCGCGAGCCAGCCTCGCGGCGTCACTGTGAGCGACGTGGATCGGCAGCACCCTGCCGGGAGGGTCGCTCTCCTGCAGCAGCATGACCGGCTTGGACGCTGGACGATGCAGGCCGACCGTGACGAACTGGATGCTACGCATGACGTCTGCGCTCGGAGCGTCGGTCGTGACGTCGTGACCGGCTGCAGAATACTTGCCGCCATACGAGGTTTGCGGTGCGGGAAGATGCTCGCGTCCACGTGCTCGACGGCGCTCGACTCCGGCTCCGACCTTGCCGGGGAGAAGCGCGGCGAGACCCAAACTGGCCGTGATGACGACGCCGCCGACACCGAGCAGAAGGATTGCCGTCTGCGACGGCGTCATAGCCCAGACTCGCTGAGATGTGCTACGGCTTCGTGCCGTTCTGCGACGGTGTCGCAGGCGACTGAGCGCAGGGCGGCCTCTACGGTGGGAAAACTACGAACGTGCCCGAGTCGGGCGCTTGCCGAGACGTTCGCGGCCGTGAGTCTGGAAGGGTGGCCTGCGATCGCGAACTCGATGTTGCGCCGGGTGCAGGCGTAACGAGCGTGCTCGATAGCTTGGGGCCCACCTCGTTCGAGCGCTTCCAGATGCGATACGTCGACGACCACGGCAACGACTCGCTTGTGGCCGCCCCGGGCCAGCAGCAGTTGCGAGTCGATCAGGCGCAGTAGCCGTGCCCCGGCGCCCGAGTCCAGCACGCCGCTCACGCCGAGCAGCCGGACACCCGGTGCGGGTGTCTCGATCGTCAGTCGGGCGGAGCCGGGCGTCGGGGAACCGGCACGTGGGGGCGGTGAGGCGGTCATAAGGCACTCTCCGGTGCTGAGCGAGCCGAACACTTCTGCAGAGAACGTGTGTCGGCTCAAGGCGAACCGGTGAGCTGGTCCTCAACTCAACACGGAATGTGCCCCGGAGATTTACCGCGCTACGTGGGCCGCAAACGTACGCGTCGCTTCCGGTGCGTGCGGATCGCACGCACCCCTACTGATCCCAGGCGCCGGGCCTCGCCCCCGGCTCGCCCTGCTGGCCCGGAGCGCTCAAGCCGGTGCGGGTCACTCCTGGCTGGAGTCGGAGGCGTCGGCCTCCTGCTGGTCCAGCCGGGTACGACGTTCCTGTTCGCGGCGGCTGTAGGCGGCCTGGCGGACTGCGTCCTCATCGGCGAATCCCGACCCGAGTGCGCCGGCGACCGTGCCCATCGACGTCGACAGCCAGGCGATCATCACGTAGTCGCTCACTCCGGGTGACTGCATGAGTGTGGAGCCGAGGTAGTCGGGTGGGATGACCAGCGCGGCCGCGATGAGGGCGAGGGCGAACAGCAGCGCGAACATGATGACGACCCCGCATGCGACGGTCAGCACCGTCGACGCGTTCGACAGCACCATCTCCTCGCGCAGTGAACGACTCTGGCGCGACTCCCACAGGCCGTTGTTGCTGATCAGCCAGGTGGTCATGCCGACCAGGGCGATCAGCATCACGAGCACGTGCCGAACTGGGCCCAGGGCCGTGGCGAGCTGCCAGATGTTGGAGTAGAAGATGCCGAACGCGGCGCCGGCCGCGGCGGCGGCGATGGCGGGTGCGAGGCTCGGCACCAGCCGCCACGGCCGGTTCGCCCGCACCATCCCGGTCAGCAACCGCAGTCGGCCCCGTGTGCCGGTCAGTGCGAGTCGGACGTCGACCTCGTCCTCGACGCCGGCGCTGCCGGTGTCTTCGTCACTGTTGGGATCGGTCGTGCCCTGGTCGGAGTCGACCCGGGTCAGCGAGCCCGCGCTACCGGCCGGTGCTTGCTCGCCGACCGACGCGCGGTCCTCGGCCGGGAACAGGTGCCGGGTGACCAGGCGGACGATCGTGTCCCGGCAGCGCCGGTACTGGTCCAGGGCACCGAGGGCGGGAATCGACACCAGACCCACCCGATCCGCGGTACCGGCATCGGCGACGACCGGATCGGAGCCTGCACGACGGGGCAGATCGGTGATCAATACCACCGCGTCGGTGCTCTGCCGTGTGCAGGCGCGACGACCGATTTCGATCATCGGCAGCGCGCCCTGCTCGTCGAGGAAGATCGGCTCGTCGCAGATCTGCACGTCCCACTGCCCGTCGCCGTGGCGCTCCAGTTCGGACGGCAGTTCGCGAGTGAGTCGGTCTGCGATCTTGGTGGGCAGGCCGGGGTCGGCGATCAGGCCAAGAACAGTGGTACGGGACGAGTCGGTCACGGCGCCGGAGGCTAGGGCCCGCACGCCCACTGGCGCATCTTCTGACTTCTACCGAGTGCCGGGGTCGACTACTCGGCTCGGGGTGTCACTGCCGAGAGCGCGTAGATGCGCTACCAGCGCCCGGGCCGGGCCCATGTTTGGATCGAGCGCCACGGGGGAAGACGCATTGCACGGTCGCAAGGCGGACCCGGGCTGCGTTGGACCGTAGGCCCTCGAGGTTGAGATTCAGCAGCTTCCGGGGCCGCCTCACGAAGGCGACCACGCACACGCCACCGGCGTTGCCTGGCAGCTCGCTCGACCGCAGTCTCCCGAACCTCGGTTGCTCGTCGCGGTGCGCAACTCACACAGCGTCGAGTGGACCGGATCGCGTCGATCCAGATGCGGGCTACCGCGCGCTGCCGGGTTCACATCATGTAGCGCTCCCCGTTGCTGTGGTCGCAGTCAGAGAAGCTCTGACTTTGCCCAATCAATTGCTATGACTGTGGATGTGCCGCCCGGTGCGTCCACAGAGAGGAATGATCGTGGAATACCAGCAGTTCATCGACCATGTTGCCGACAACGGTGCCTTCGGGACCAAGGCCGAAGCGGAGCAGGCGACACTGGCGGTGCTAGACATTCTCGGTCAGCGTCTGACCGCCGGCGAGTCCACCGACTTGGCCGCGCAATTGCCCACCGAACTCAAGGCACCGCTGGACCGCTACAACGACGAGGCAGAAGCGTTCGACGTCGACGACTTCCTGCGCCGGCTCGCCGACCAGCTCGGGCGCGGAATCGGCCCGGAGGAGGCCCGCCCCCAGGCCAGCGCGGTACTGAACACCCTGGCCCAGGCCGTCAGCCCCGGCGAACTGGACAACCTGCGCTCCCAGCTCCCAGCCGGCTTCGGCGCTCTGATCGGCTGACCCGACGGCGTGCGCTCAACGCCAGGACGCTGACGGCGGTACACCTCGGCGCCGCAGGAGGCGCCGAGGAGTACCGCCGTCGCCCTCGATATCGCGCGGAGGCGGTTTCCCCCGGTCAAATTTCGCCGTGACGACGGGCAACGGTCTCGGCGATTTCTGACAGCTTGACATTGAGATCTTGAGACGTCTTACGCAGGATGTCGAAAGCGGCGCCCGCGTCGATCTCGCGGCGAGCCATCAGGATTCCTTTTGCCTGACCGATGACGTCGCGACTGTCGACCGCGCGTTGCAACTGTGACTCGACGATCTCGGCGTTCGTGCCGGCATGACCGGCCGCCAACGCCAACGAGGCGTGCGTAGCCAACAGCATCACCTTGTCGGCCTCGACACCGTCGAGCCCGAACGGCTCACCCGAGTACAAGGTCAGCGCGCCCGACGGGCCGGGGTGATCCCCGGGCCACTGCTTCGCACCAACCTTGTCGGCTCCGCTGTGCGCCTTGAGGTGCATCGACAGAACCGCCCCTGCACCGATGTCAGCCGCGGCCGGAGTCCACTGTCCCCACCGCCGCTCTGCGCGCAGGTCACGAGACACCAGGGCCGAAGGTGCGCCGATCAGCGCGGCGTCGACAGCCGGCCCTTCCTGCAACTCGCCCTGGAGCTTGTCCACGCTTGGAAGGTTCGAACCGTGCTCGGCGACGACCTCGAAACGGCCGTCCCGGGTTCCCAGCATCACGCTGACCCGCTCGGCCTGTGGAACGATCCCGGACACTGCAGTCACGATCTGTTCCAGAACCTCCCCCACCGACGTGGCGTCGAGCAGGCTGTAGGTCAGAACGGCGAACTGCTGCCCCAGCGGACCCAGCGGGAAGCCGTGGTCACGTTCCGGCTCCCGGCCCTCGTTCGAGGCATCGGACCAGTCGCGCACGAAGCGCTCCCGATCGGTACTCCATCGCTGTTCGTCCACGCTGCACACCTACTGGTCCCACACAGCCCAAAGGCCTGATCGTCACGCACCACGCTCACGCCTGTCGGTCGCCATCGAACCACACGGCGGTGTGGGACGGCTGCTTCCGGCCTCGCCGGCCAGACAGGCAGGGCACCGTGGGGAACGACTGACCCCAACGCGGCATCGTCCAGGAGATCAGGGTGTGTGGGCTGATCGCCTCGCTCACGCACGCCAAGACGGCGATGCCGGGCGGAGTACCGTCTCGGGAGGAGCCTGCGTGGCTGACACCGGCGCCGCCTCCCGAGTCGGCTGCGGGTCAGCTGTCCTTCTTGAAGGCGTCCTTGATCTTCTCGCCGGCCTGCTTGAGGTTGCTCTTGACCTGGTCGCCCTCTTCCCGGCCCGCCCGCCACTGCACGCTCCTTCGCGACCGCCCAGAGCGGACCACCAGGACAAGATCCGCGGCTGAACCTTGCACGAGGCGAATACCTCTGGCCAGCGCCTGGAAACGGGTGGCCGACGATCTGCGTGAACGCTGAGCCGTGACGCCGATGCTCGGCCGATCAACGACGCCTGAGCGCCCGTGTCCAGCTCGGTGAGCTCGACGTCGGCGCTCTCCCGCCGGCCGGGCGCGGTCCGTTGGCGCCACCGGTAGTAGCCCTGGCGAGACACCCCGAGCCGGTCGCACATGAACGTGATCGGGAACGTGTTGTCCGGGTGATCGGCCTGGTCCGCGATCGCCGCGAACCTGACGGCGGCGGTCAGCGGCTGCCTACGTCGGCGTCAACCACAGCGGGGACGGTCCAGTAGGCCCGGAAAACACTCCCACGGGCGGCCCAGCCAGCTGGCTGCTTAACCGACCGGACCTGAGGGCCGGCCGGCGCATGCACCTACCGCCCCCTACGCACACATATACCCAGCCACGCGCCGTCGACACCCATTACCGGCATGATTACCTTGACCAGGGTGACGCTCTCTGAGTTCGAACGCCTCGCCGACGCCTTCGCGACGGTGGCTCGCGAGATGGAAGCCGCCGACGACGTCAGGGAGATCCGCCAGATCGTCACTCGCCGCGCGGTCGAGATGGTGCCGGGTTGCTCCCACGCGGGGATCACCTTGACCCATCGGAACGGCTCGGTCTCCACTGTCGCGTCCACCGACCAGGTCGCCGACCGTATCCACGTGATCCAGAACGAACTCGGCGAGGGACCCTGCCTCAGCGCGATCACCGACCACATCGTCTACACGGTCGACGACCTCCGCACCGACGAGCGTTGGCCGGAGTTCGCCCGCCGCGTCGCCGCGGAGATGTCAGTCGCCAGCATGCTCTCATTTCGGCTGTTCACCTCCGAGGAGACCACCGGCGCGCTGGACCTCTACGCCGACGCACCGCACGCGTTCGACACGTACTCGCGCGCCGTCGGGACGGTGCTGGCCGCGCACGCCGCGATCGCCATGCTCGCCGCCCGCGAGCACGAGAACGCTGAGCACCTCGAAACCGCCCTGCAGAACAGCCGTCAGATCGGCGTCGCGATCGGCATCCTGATGCGTGGCGAGAGCCTCACCCAGGACCAGGCGTTCGATTTCCTGGCCAACGTCTCGCAGCGACTCAACCGCAAGCTCCGCGACGTCGCAGGGATCATCGTTGACGAGGGCGGGGTGCCCAGCGGGCTGGGCGGTCAGGCTTCGTGAACCGGCCCCTCTGGCACGGATCGTCCACGCCGAGCAGTGCGGCCAGGACGATGGGGATGGGGAAGGCGTGGGCGCAAACCCAGTGCCATTGGGGCCTACGCCGCCCGATCTCGCCGCCGCCAGCCGGGCGAGTGACCTAGCCTTCCATCTGGCTCTCCGGATCTCCCTGCTGCGCCAGCTGGTGACGGGCCTCGCCGTACTCCTCGATCAGCCGGCGGGCGTCGGTGAGCAGGCCCGTGTAGATCGGACCGTCCCTGCCGTGGTCGAGATCATGAGTGTCGACCTGTTCGGAGGCCCGTGCGATGGCGTCGCGCCCCCTGTCGAGCGGTTCGTCGAGGTCAGACGCGCGATCGAGGTCCACCACGTGATGGATGGAGCCGAGTACCCGTGTGGCTTCCGCGGCGGCATGCAAGACCGACGCGAGCTCGCCGAGGACTCTGTCGGTGCCGTGCGGGGATTCGCGGGCATCGGACGAATGGCGCAAGCTCCGACACACCGACATGACCTGCTCGTTCGCGCGCTGGAAGGCGCAGACCGTCACCCGGTAACCGGAGAAATCGGTGCTCTGACGCATGAACAGGCGGCGCGGATTGAAGCGCATCGACTCGGCCGCGTGCTCGATGCTCGTGCGCGCCTGCTCGGCCAGATCGGGAATCCGGCCGGCCCGGTAACTCCACTGGCTGACCTGGTCGTCGTCCGGCATGCCGTCGGTCAGGCCATCTGCGACGTCGGTGAGCAGGTCACACAGTGACCGAGACAGCGAGTCCACCACGTAGGCGCCGCTACGGAACCGCATCGGCGGGACGACGAGCAGGTTGATCACTACACCGATCACGCAACCGAGCACGACCAAGCCCGCGATGCTGACCAGCTGCAGGTAACTCGATTGCGGATCGCTCTGGGTGAACGAGGCGTAGGCGAACAGCGCCGCCACCGCGACCTGGGGGCCCTGGCTGCCCAGCTTGTGCCACCGCCCGATGGTGAGCCCGGCCAGCATGAGCACGGCGAACGCCGCCATGGTGGCGCCCAGAGCGGGAATCAACAGGCCCGTGACGACGGCTCCTGCGATCACCGCTGCCGCGTAGCGCAAGGATTGGAACAGCGACTGCGAGATCGTGACCTGCACCATGAGCAGAGCGGAGAACGGCGCGAACGTCGCCGACGGTGCCCCGAGTAGGTCGTTCGCGACGAACCACGCCAACGACGCGGCCAACGCGCTCTTGACGATCAGCAAGAGCGTGTCGCGCTCCGGACCAGCATGCCCTACGGCACGTCGGACCGATCCCCACCAGCGCGAGAACCGACCCTGCATCACACGTCACCGTCCGCGCCGGTGCCGACTCCGTTGAACCCCACACCAGCTCCTTGCACATAGTCCAGCAGCATCGACTGATCGAAGACCGTGGGCGAGACATGCTTGCCCCACCCGACCGGCACCGTGGTCGAGACTTCCGTTGTCAACGCTCCAGGGTCCCACCTGCTCACCGCGGTCCACACCACGGGGCCCTCAGCTCTGCTCCCGTCAGCCACGCGCCTTCACCACACATGCTGCCGTTCGACGGGGCCTCCTCGCCGCGCATCGCTGCCGCTGCAGCGCCGACGGGACCCCATACCGAACGAGGATGCCCCGAAGTGTCCCGCGAGACCGTGTCGTAGCCGGTCGGCAGCCTGATCGGCTATGAAGTTCAAGATCCTGCGCACGGACCTGCACTCGGCCGTCATACCCGCCATCCGAGAACGGTGGCGGTCGGGGGCGGCATAGCCGGCTCGGCTCCCGTTCCCGGCTCAGTCCTACATGCCCCGAGTGTGCCCAGAACCAGGGTCCGCTGGGGTCAGCGGCGGGCAGCCAGGACCGCGCCGCGGTGCAGGTCAGTGCTTGATCTCGCGGAATGACGCCGGTCCCCAAGCTGCGCAAGCTCTGTCACTCTCGCGCGCCACCGTCAAATCCCACCTGGCCCACGTCGACAACAGGCTCGGGGTGCAGTCCCGGACAGCCGCCCTGTCGGTGGCCCGGCATCGGGGGATCGTGTGACCCCGTACCGGACCGGCCCCGGACAGCATGGACGTCGGCGAGTGGCGGCAGCTCGGGTTCGCCTTCCGTCTCCCAGCCGACCGGGCCCTACTACCGACTGTTACCGCGGCAGCGTTCGGCGGCGGTCCGGATCGCCTGAGCGCTGCGGAGCAGGGCGGCGTGCTCGTCGTCGGTCATGCGGGGATCGTGCATCTGCTCGACACCGTTGCGGCCGAGGACGCTGATCAGCGACAGGGTCACCCCGTGTCCGGTGTGGTGGGCGGCGACCGGGAGCACGGCGTGCTCGTCTCGCAGCACCGCCTCGGCCAGGCGGGCGGTGACGGCGCCGATGCCGTACTGGCTGGCGCCGATCCCGTCGATGATGTTGATGTTGGCATAGCGGATCTCGTTCTCCACCTGGCCGCGGACGGCGTCGAGGTCGTGTCCGCGTTCGGCGAGCAGGTCCGTCACGGGGAGGCCACCGACCGTGGCCGAGGACCACAGCAGCACCTCGGAGGTGCCGTGCTCGCCGACGACGAGGGCGTCCACGTCGGACGAGCGCACCCCGAGGCGCCGGGCCAGGTGTACCCGGAACCGCAGGCTGTCGATCAGTGTGCCGGTGGAGAAGACCCGGTCGTGGCCGGCGAGCTCGCGGGTGAGGTCGGCGAGCGGGTCGGGCGGGTCGGTGACCACCATGATGACGGCATCGGGGGCGTGGGCGACCACACGCGGCACGATCTCGTGGTAGGTCGCGGCGTTGGCGTCGAGCAGGCGCAGCCTGCCGTCGGGGTCGGACCGGTCGGTGGCGCCGCCGGTCCGTTCGTTGGCACCCGCGGTGATGATCACCAGGTGCGCCCCCGCGAGCTGCGGGTAGTCACCCTGAACGACGTCCACGGTCGGTGAGAGCGGGGCCGCGTAGGTCATGTCCAGTGCGACGCCGCGTGCGCGGTCGGCGTTCTTGTCGACGAGGACGAGCTCGCGGCAGGTGCCACGCTGGATCGCCGCCAGGGTGGCGGCCGCGCCGACCGCCCCGGTTCCGATGATCCCCACCTTCGTACCGATCGGGGTGGGCGGTCCGGCGTGATCAGTCATGGTCACCTCTCGAGGTCGGCGGGTGCGCGGCGGTTCTCGGCCCGACGAGCCGCGTGCTCATCGGCGGATGCGCTCGCCCCACCGGTAGGGGTCGTCCTCCAGCGCCGCGCGGTCCCAGTCCGCGCGCTCCGCGGCCGCCTCGTAGGTGGTGTGCAGGAACTCGGTCAACGCCCGGTCCGGGTCCGGGGCCGTACGGACCGCCTCGTAGGGCAGCAGGAACTGCCCGAACTCGTCACTGAAGTAGGCCGCCGCCGGACCCACCTGGTAGTCGCGGAAGCCGTCGGGTTCGGGGTAGGCATAGGAGTAGAAGGCGCCTTCCTCGCCGCCGCCGGGCCAGAACCCGCAGCTGGACAGCTCGCGGGAGTAGCCCTCGACCATGACCCAGTCCCCGCAGTTCGGCGCTCCTCCGGGGTGCGGGGGTGCGGGCCGTCCGGAGAACCGCGTGCAGGCCAGGTCCATCGCGCCCCAGAAGAAGTGCACCGGGCTGACCTTGCCCACGAAGTGCGACCGGAACTCGCCGATCACCCGGTCGGCCTGGAGCAGCTGGCGCCAGAACAGTGTTGCCGCCTCGCCGACGTAGGAAGCGTGCTCGTGATCGTCGGCGAACGGGATCGCGGGGTCGACCTCGTTGGGGCTCGGCCGGATCGGGGCCTCGATCCCGAGACGGCCGAGCATGTCCAGGACGTGGTGGTAGAACTCGGCGACCGGCATGGGGCGCAGCGTGAGGCTGCGGCTGCCGCCGTCGCTGCTACGCACCGCGAGCTGGTGATCCACGAAGTCGAACTCGATCTCGAACGCCCCTGACCGGTGGGGGATCGTGGACGTGGTCAGGCCCCGAGGACTGACGTAGAGCGTGACCTGCCACCAGTGGTTGACCAGCGGGGCGTGCGCCATGCGGATCTTGCCCACGATCTGGGTCCACATGTGCAGGGTGTCGCGGGTGGTGGTCCAGTCCGAGACCCGCAGGCTCGGCCAGCCGGCCGTGCTCGACCTGTCGTCGACTGCTCCCACGTCACACCTCGTCCGGGACGATGACCGGCTTGACGGCGTTGCCCGCGTCGACCTCGGCGAACCCCTCGCCGACCTGGTCGAGTGTCTCGTCAACGAGTGGAGGCGCCTGCGTGCGGGCCATCGGGACGGTGATCCACATTGTCGCTCCTTCGGGCCGTGTTCCTGCTCCGGTCGCAGCGGCCGGCCGAACGACGCGACAGTGCTCGTCACACGAAGCTCGTCACACGAGGCAGCCGTCCGGCCGACCTTAGGACGGGGTCCGGGCCCGTGCCAGGGCCCGGGGGTCCGTCGCCGACGCAGTACCTCTCCGGCGAGGAGTCGTCGGTGGGCCGGTCGGCGATCGCCACCACCCACGGCCGTCGGCCGAGAGGACCGGGCCGTGCCCGGGGACCCGGGGGCGGCCGGTACAGCTAGAACGGCGGCGGATCCCCGTCCGGGTGCGGCTCCGGTGGTGGCTTGGGCCCGGGCGACCGGGGTGGGTCCTTGACCGGTCGTTTCAACATCGGCGAGTCGTGGCAGTGCACCCGCTGGTCCACGTCGGCGGCGGTCTCCTCGCTCGGGTGCTCGGCGGGATCGGGATCGGGATCGGGATCGGGCAGATCCGGGCGCACCGGTTCCCCTCGGGTCCAGTAGACACGCCCGAGCGGGCTGGTCCAGCGGAACAGGCCCGGCTCGGGTTGGGTGAGCGCCCAGCCGCGGTCCTTGTCCGCATGGTGGCGGGTGCACGCCGGCCCGAGGTTGGCCTGCACGGTCCGGCCACCGCGGCCGTGATCGCGAGTGTGGTCCAGATCCGAGCGGCGGGCCGTGCGGGTGCAGCTCGGTCCGACGCAGGTCCGATCGCGGATGCAGACGTGGTCGGCGAGCGGACCGCGCGCGAACCGTGCCGACGGGTGGGCGACCAGCCGTTTCCGCCGTTCGTCGCGGTCGTTCCAGGCATGGGCGATCTCGGCGAGTAGCGGGTGCCACTCGGCCAGGGTGGGGTCGGCGGCGTAGCGCTGCAGTTCCTCGAGCGTCAGGTGCAGTTCGACCACCCCGCCCCGCACCGCAGGCAGTGTGCCGGTGTCGGTGCGGGGGCGGCGGCGCAGTGGCCCGGCCGGCAGCAGGTGACCGCGGGTGTCGACGATGGCGAACAGCCAGCGTGCCCCGCGTCGTTGCCGGGCAGTCGTGGCGCGAGCGACGTGTGCGCCCACCGGGCCGAGGCCGGGGATCTCGCCGGGCCGATCGTCCAGCCCGGCCAGGACGCCCAGCCCGGCACGGATCTCGATGCCCTCACGGGTGCCTACCCGCTCACCGGCCCAACGACCACGACCACCGGCATGCGGCGCGTCGGGGCGGCCGGCTCCGGTTTCGGCACAGTCGGGCCCGATGCCGGTTTCGCCGTTCGCGCCGTCGCCGCCGTCCGCGGCCCCGTCGTCTCCGGCCTCGGTGGTCCCGCCGTCTCCGGTCTCGGCGTCTCCGGCGTCGGTGCTCCTGGCGTTTCCGGTGCTCCCGGTCTCGTCGGTGTTCTCCGGGCTCGTGGCTCCCGCCGGTTCTCCGGCGTCGCCTGGCCGTCCTGCGCGGGCTGGCTCGTCGGCGTCCCCCGGCTCCTCGGCGCTCCCCGCAGTTTCGGTGCCCGCAGGGCTGTGCTGCTCGGTCTGCGCGGCAGCCTCGGCGATCACTGCGGCGCCCGTCGCGCGAGCGGCGTCGGAGTCGGTGTCGGGTTCGGCGTCGGCAGCAGGATCGTCCTCGGCGCGTCGGGTGTCCAGGAGTCGGTGGATGATCTCGTTCTCGGTGAGGCCGTGGAACTCGCCGTTGAGCATCCCGAGGTACAGGTCGCTGCTGATCTGGCCGAGTCGGCCGGGATGTCCGGCGCGTGTCACTGCCGCGGCCAGGCGGTCGATGCGTGCGGCCGCGGCGGCTGCCTCGTCGGCGGGTAGTCCGTCGCCGACCAGGGTGGCGGTGCCGGTCCGTGGATCCAGGTAGAGCGCTACGCGGCGTTCTTGGACGGCGCGTTCGTAGCGGCGTCGCCGCAGCTGTGGGTCGATGGCCAGCAATGCCCGGTAGAGCCGGTCCGCGAGTTGTTTCGTGGTCAGTCCCGGGGCGAGCGGGACGAACCGTTCGCAGAGCCGTCGGGCCTGGGTCTCGGTCACGTCCCCGCTCGCGGGGTCGAGGTACTCGACGAAGACGCGGGCCTTCCCCACGTCGATGCGGCCCTGCTGCAGGGCGGTGAACACCAGGGGCAGGCGCTCGCACAGGGCGACGCCGAAGGCGAGTTCGCGATCCGATGTGGTCGGGGTGAGGGTGAGTCCGGCGGCGATCTCGTGGGAGGCCCAGTCGAACTGGTCCTCGGTCCGCAGCACGGCCGTAACCCGGTCGCCGGGCAGGTCCTCGACGGCGACGGCGTGGCCGATCTCGACCATCCCGGCGTAGCACTCGGCCTGCTCGTGTGACAGTTGCCGGTACCGCGCCTGCAGCACCTCCACCAGGCGCGCGTTCGGGACCTTCTCCCACGGCAGTGCGGCCAGCACGGTGGACAGTTCCGGGCCGGGCGGCAACGCCACCACCCGGTCCACCAGTTCCGCCACCTCGGCCACGTTTCGAACATACGTGCGACCACCGACAGTTTCGGGTTGCGGGAACGGGGCACGGTCGGAGTCCACCCGGATGGCCCCGCCTCCGACAGCACGGAGTGACGATCGGCCGGCGTGATCAGCGTTCGTGTCCCCCCGTCCCGCCCGCACGGCCGGCCCGTGCGTCGCCAGGGACGACGTCACCAGTCCGTGACCGCTGCCCACCTCGAGCGTGAGCGGGCCAGGATGGTCCCGACGCACCGTCTCCGCGAAACCGGCAAGCATCGCCGATCGAGCGGGGCACCGTCGAAGTCCGCCCGGAACATGTCTGCGCAGCTCTCGGCGATCGCGTCGTAGCCGGCCCTCGTGCTCGTCAGATCCGCGGGCTCACTCACGCACCGGAACCTACGGCCCGTTGTCGCGCTGCGAGGCGCCGAGATGGGCGGAACGCCCAGTACGAGACCGCGCCGGGCGCGTCCATCGTTCCGAGGGTTCCGGGTTCAGTGGTGCGGGTGCGGAGCGGGCGTCACCCGGCCGGGTGCGGGACCGCGGCGCGGCGACCGATCCACCAGAGGACGACACCGGCCGCGGTCAGCAGCGGGATCGCCACCAGCACGGCGGGGCCGGCGAGGACGGCGAGCAGGGCCAGCACGACGGCGGCCACCCCGGACCCCAGCCCGGACGCCACCGCGAGCGCGGTCGCCCGGTCGCTCGGTCGCCCGGCCACCCAGGAGAGGGTGCGGGCCACCGCCCCGACGAACACCGCGAGCATCACTCCGGCCAGGATCGCGCGCGTCGGCAGCGCAGCACCGGCGGCGAGCGCGACCGGTACCGCGAGCGCGGTGAGCACGGCGTACAGCAGGGTGCGCAAGGACCGCGTCAGCGGCGGGACGGAGGCGTTCACGGCCCCATTGTTCACCGGCTGACCTGCGGTTTCGATGTAATCTGCATGACCATCGACCGGACGATGAGGCCCGTCGCCGGGCACGGGGCGGAGGTGTCAGTAGAGCCGCTCGGCGTAGCCCGCGCCGTAATACTCCTCGATCTTCTCCAACGGCTCGTCCGGCCGCGCGAGCTCCTTGGCGATCGCGGCGACCGACGGCAGCCGGTCCTTCGCAGGCCAGCCGTCGGGCTGCCACAGCTCGGAGCGCATGAATGCCTTCGGACAGTGGAAGAACACCTGGTCGACGTCCACCTCGCAGGCGAGCAGCGGGCGCCGGTTCCGCACCGCGAGCGCGTCGAAGTAGTCGGCGTCCCGGACCAGGCGGGCGCGGCCGTTGATCCGCAACGTGTCGTTGCGGCCGGGCACCAGGAAGATCAACCCCACGTGCGGGTTCTCCAGGACGTTGCGCCAGCCGTCGACGCGGCCGTTGCCGGGACGCTCCGGGATCGCGACCGTACGGTCGTCGACGACGTGCACGAACCCGGCCGGGTCGCCCTTCGGCGAGACGTCGCAGGTTCCGGCCGCCCCGGAGGTCGCCAGCAGCACGAACCGGGACACCGCCAGCCACTCGCGGTGCACGTCCACCAGGTGGTCGCGCTCCTTGGCCAGGGCCGGCGCCGTCGCGTCGCCGATGATCTCCTGCAGCTCGGCGAGGGTGCGGATCTGGGTCCCGGTGCCTTCCGGTGCCACGGTCATAACCTCACCGTAGGCACGCGCCCGGCCGACCGGCACCCCGATTCGCACGCAGGGCATGGTCAACGGCACCTGAGTGCACCCGGGTGGATCGACGAGCCATCACGTACCGCTCGGCGATCTCAGCCCAGCACGGCCCCCAGCCCGGGATCGGGCACCCGGCCGGTGGCGACGAGGGCGACGGACGTGTCGTCCCGCCCGTCGAGCGCGACGGGGTCCGGCAGCAACGCGGCGACCGTCTCCCGCACCACCGCCAGCCCCGACGCCGGGGGCTCCGGCGCGCCGGACAGGTCGACGGTCATGTCCAGGTGGTGCACGACGACCTCGACGACCCAGGTGGCGACGAAGTCCGACACCTCGAGCACGTGTCCCTGGAACTCGAGCCGGTGCCGCCCGGAGAGGTCGGCGACCAGCCGGCGCAGGCCGCGCACGGTCGTCCGGACATGGATGACCTGCGCAGACGGGCGCGCGTAGGCCGCCGCGATCCCGCGGGCGAACCGGACGTGCGCCCAGTCGGGTTCCTCGCCGCCCGGCGGGAACGCCGCCCAGTAGCTCGCGAACGTCGTGTCGGCGGGACGATCGGTGCGGGCGGGGAACCCGGCGAGCATCTCGACCAGGCCGAGGTGCAGGTGGGCGAGGACGTCCGCGACCAGCCAGCCCCGGCACCGGCTGCGCGCGTGCATCCGGTCGTCGCCGTGCTGCTCGTCGGCCAGGTGGTCCAGCAGCGCCGACAGCCCGTCGAGCGCGTCGAGGAACGCGGAACGGGCGTCGTCGAGCGGGTACGGGGTCACCGCGGCGGCACCGTCAGGTCCGCGGAAGTGCGCGAGGCCGGGGGTTCCCCGTTCGCGGCCATCTCCTCGGCCGCCCGCAGCAGCGCGGCGTTCACCGGGGTCGGCACGCCGTGCGCGGCCCCCAGCGCGACGATCTCGCCGTTCAGGTACCGGGCCTCGATCGTCCCGGCCCCGCGGTGCAGGCTCTGCCAGGACGACGAGCCGCCGCGCGAGCGACCGCTCACCGGCCGCTCGGTGAGGATGCCCTGCCGGCGGACCCGGTCGTCGTCGCCGGTCCGCGCGGTGATCCCGGCCGCGGACAGTACGGCCCGGCCCTCGGCGGTGGCCGCCTCGACCAGGTCGGCGAACCCGGGGGCGCCCGCGCCGCAGACCGCATCGGCGGCGTTGCCCAGGTTGGTGAGCAGCTTGCCGTACTTGCCGTCCAGCACCGCGGGATCGGTGCGGGAGGAGAACCCGGCCGCGGACAGGTCGGCCGCGATCGCCGCGCTCACCGCGTCCACGCCGGCCGGGTGGGTACCGATGTCGAGCACCCCGGGCACCGGCACCGACGACGCGATCACCACCCCGGGCTCGTAGTGCTCGGCGGGCAGGATCACCAGCACGGCCTGCACCGAGGCGAACAGCCGGGCGGCGGCCCGCTCGTTGGCGACGCCGTTCTGCGCGCAGGCCACCGTGACCTCCGGCGCGACCGCGGCCAGCGACTCCAGCACCGCATCGGTGTCCTGCGACTTCACCGCGAGCAGCGCGACGTCGTCCGGCCGCCAGGCGAGGTCTCCGACCGTCGCGACCGCGGGGATCCGCAGCGTCCGGGACCGGTCCGGGTCGTCGAGCCGTAGCCCGTGCGCGCGGATCGCGGCCAGGTGCGCACCCCGGGCGACCAGCACGACCTCCCGGCCCGCCTCGTACAGCCGGGCCCCGATCGTGCCGCCGACCGCACCCGCACCGACCACCACGTACCGCACGGGGCCGATCCTCGCTCAGCCCTCGTGCCGGCGCACGACGGTCACCGGCGCCGTGCGTCGCCAGGCCTCCTCGATCAGCTCGGCGAGCTGGCCGGAGCGCAGCCGGGCGAAGCCCTTCCCCCGCGTCCGGTGCGGTGTCGTGCAGGAATCAGACCAGGTGCCCGGCCAGGAAGTCATCGACGGCGGCCCGGCCGTCCGCGACGTGCTCGTCGGCCTTCCAGCGCTCCACGAGCTGCGCCCCGGGAGCCAGCTCGACCAGCCGCCGGGACACCGACTCGGGGTGGTAGTCGTCGCCACCCATCAGGACCAGCCACGGCGTCGTGAACCGGGTCAGCGTCTCGTCCGGGACCGAGAACAGGATCCCGCCACCGCCCCACATGTTGGCGCGGAAGTCCGTCCAGTCCTGTTCGGACGCCTCCGGGTGGTCGGCCTCGATCCCGGCCCGCCACTCGTCGAACTTCTCCTCGAACAGGTCCTGGTTGTCCGCGCGCCCGATCGGCTGCAGCCCGACGGCGGCGCGCACCCGCTGCGGGGCGGTGGCCAGCAGGTTCGCGATGTAGGCCCCGCCGATGCACATCCCGAGCACCGCGAACTCGTCGACGCCGAGGTGGTCGAGCAAGGCGAGCTGGTCGGCGGTGTAGGTGGACCAGCCGTCGCTGCCGTGCACCTCGGCGGTCGAGCCGCCGGCGTTGCGCTGGTCCATCGCGATCACCCGGTACCGGCCGGCGAGGTGCTCGACCGGGTTCCACGGTGCGTTGCCCCATGCCTCGACGGTCGAGCGCATCCCACCCGGGGCGATCAGCAGGATCGGGAAACCGGAGCCGCGCTCCTCGTAGTGCAGGGTGACACCCGGACGCTCGTAGGTCGCCATACCGGCGACGCTAGGCCACCCGTGGGGGGACCCGCTTCTCCGGTCGGCGCCGGGCCAGGATCGAGGTGCCGTAGACGACGAGCGCCAACCCGAGCAGCAGCATCCAGGCGAACCCGGCACGCACGGTGTCGTCGAGCAACGTGATGCCGACCATCCCGGGCACCACGACCTGCACGACCATGTAGAGGGCGGTCACCGTGGCGATGTCGCCGAGCTGCAACGCGCGGGCGTAGTTGTAGAGACCGGTGGCGGCCATCCCGGCCAGCACGTACAGCAGCGGCTCGGCGACCAGCCCGGGCACCGAGACGCCGTCGGAGACGTGCAACGCCCGGATGCAGACCGCACCGCCGCCGAGCCCGAGCCCGGCCAGCACCGAGGACGGCCACGGACGGGCGTGGTTGCGCACCAGCAGCGTGACCACCATGAACACCACCAGAGCGGCGACCAGCACCGCGACCGTCTGCCCGTGATCGGTCAGCGGCTCCTTGCGCTCGACGCCGGCGCTGCCCGCGACCATCGCCAAACCGAGGATGCTGGCCCCGATCGCCAGCCGGTGCACCGGCCGCAGCCACTCGCCACGCAGGTAGCGGGCGTAGAGGGCCGTCATCGCGATCGCGCCGGCCAGCGTCGCCTGCACCGCGAAGATCGGGATGTACTGCAGCGCGACGACCATGCACAGCCAGGTGACGACGTCCATGGCCAGGCCCCCGACGAACCGGGGTCGGGCCATGACCGCGCTGGTCCGGCCGCCCTGGCGGGCCGCGTCGGCCTGCAGGATCGCCGCGACCGTGCTGCAGAGCATGGCCAGGACGGCGAACGTCATCCCGATCAGCACGGGCCGCTCCGGCAGGACCGGATCCGGGCGGCGAGGGAGATCGACACCGCCCGATTGTCACCTATCGCTAGCGGGCTCCGGCCGGGCGGGCGGGCCTCGGTACCGGCCGCTGCCTCGGAACCGATCCGGACGAACCGGCGGCGTCCCGACCGGACTGCGGGCCCGGATCGAAGAAGCCGCTCATCAGGCCGCTGCCGGACGGCTCACCGCGCTCGGCGGCGGCACGCCAGGGGGAGTCCGGCTCGGCACGGCCTTCGCGGCGCTCGCGCAGCACGGCCCGCGGACCCTCGGTGAGCACCAGGACGGCGACAGTGGTCGTGATCCCGACGAGCAGCGGCCCGCCGAGCACCAGAACCGGCCACCCGAACCCCAGATAGGCCACCGCCAGTGCGACCGCCGCCATCCCGACGACAGCCCCCGCCAACCGCGTCACCGCGCGCTCCCCTCACTTCGTGTCGACACCGTGTCACCCGAAGTCTTACCACGTCAGACGGGGTGACAACGTCCGACGCGGCACCGCGGCGGTCACACCTTGCGGTGACCGGGTCACGAAGCGCCCGCGTCCACGGAGGAGGGCGCCGGGTCGGCGTGGGGGCTCCCGGTTCCACGCCGACCCGACGGTCCGAATCATCCCGCCCGGTGTCCGGTACGGGACGAGGTGGGGGGTCACCCGCCGCTGCCGTCCTGATGCGGCCGGTGACGACGGCTCATCCCGCGGCGGGCGCGGCCGCCGGTGAGCCGGTACCGGCCGGGGGTGGAGTGGTGCTCGCCGCGGGTGGCGCGGACGGCTCCGGGACTCCCTCCGACGGCGTCGGCTCCGGGGCCGGGACGGGCTCCGGCTCCGGGACGGGCCCCGGTGCCGGCTCCGGGGCCGGCTCCGGGGCCGGCTCCGGTTCCGGGACGGGGGCCGGTGCCGGGACGGGGGCCGGTGCCGGCACGGCCGGCCCGGTCGGCACGGGTACCGGCGCCGGGGCCTGCGCCGCCGTAGCGGGGGCCGTCGGGAGGCGCCCCGGTGTGTTCGGGGCGGCGGTCGCGGCACCTGGCGCGGCCGTTCCCACCGCGGCCGTTCCCGGCGCCGCCGGACCGGCGTTCCCGGTGGCCGAGGCGGCCGTCGTGCCGGGCGCGGCTGCGGGGGCGGGGGACGGCCCCGGGGCGCCCGGTGGGACCGGGGCCGGCGCCGCGGGTGCCGTGGTCGCGTCCGGCAGCACCGGGGCCGCGCTGAGCTCGCCCAACGACACCGGCGAGCTGGGCCAGAACAGCAGGACGCCGGTCACGGCGAGCGCCCCGGCCAGGCCACCGGCACCGGCCAGTACCCGCTTGCGGTACGGGTGCGCGAGGACGGGGTGGGGCGCGTCCCGGGTGACCAGGGTGTCCGGAGCGGGCCGCTGCGGGGCCTCCGGGGTGCCGGCGGCGGGGCCCCCGGAGATCCGCGCCGGTGTCGACCGCCCCGCCCGCCGCGGGGCGGGCACGGCGGGTGACGGACCGGTCGAGGGATCCAGGAGCGCCACACCGGCGATCTGCCGGGACGTGGCCACCCGGCCCGTCCGGGGTGACGTCCCGCTGCCCGAGGCCGGGGTGAGCGGGGCGGCCGGGGTGGGGACCGGAGCCGCGATCGTCGTGGGCCCCGGGGCCGGGTGGGCGTGCCCGGCCCGGCCGGTGGCCGGCCCGTGCTTCCCGGAGCCGTCCGGGTTCCCGGCCTGCACCGGGGTCCGCGCCCCCGGCCAGGACGTCCCGGCCCCCGGGACGACGGCCAGCGCGGCGCCGCGGGCGGCCCCGTGCACCGGTTCGGCGGCGACGGTCACCGGGCGGCCCAGCGCGGCCGAGAGCACCTGCACCGCCAGCGGCATCCGGGCGGTGCCGCCGGCCAGCAGGACCTCGGCGTCCGGGTGCTCGGCGAGCAGGTTCTCGAGCAGGCCGGCGACCGGATCGAGGACCGGGCGCGCCAGCTCGTCGAGGTCGCCGCGGTGCAGCCGGACCGAGGTGTGCAGGCCCGGGAGCCGGACCGGGATCGCGGTCTCGGTGTCCCGGGACAGGACCTCCTTGGCGGCCCTGCACTCGTCGCGCAGCGCGGCCAGCGCGGCCAGCACCTGCGGATCGTCCGGGTCCAGCGCGTCGACGGCGGCGGTGATCGCGGGTCCGGCGGCCCGCACGAAGCCGAGCACGGCGTCGTCGACGTCGGCGCCGGCGCTGCGGCACTCGGCACCGGGTCCGATGAGCGCGGGCAGCGCCCCGGGTGCGGACGGCGCGACCAGGGTCGCGGTGCTGCCGGTGCCGCCCAGGTCGACGACGGCGAGCGGGTCCACCGGCGGCGTGGCACCGGGAGCCGTGGTGGCCCGGTGCGCCAGCGCGACGGCCTGCGGTGCGGCGACCAGCGCGACGGTGAGGCCGTGCCGGGCGAGCGCGCCGGCCAGCAGGTCGCGCTTGTGCCGGCCCCAGCCGGCGGGGTGGGTGAGCCCGATCCGGGACGGGGCGGCGCCGTGCCGGGCACTCACCTCGTCGACGACGAAGCGGACCAGCCGGGAACAGAGGTCCTCGGGCCGGTGACCGACGCCGCCGAGGGACAGCGGGGTCGGGTCGCCGGCCCGGTTCAGGAAGTCGCGGGCCACCCGGTCCGGATCGGCCGGCGCGCGCCGCCGGGCCTGCTCGCCGCAGAGCAGGTCGCCGGCCGGGGTGGCGACCAGGACCGCGGGGAGCGAGAGCGCAGCGTCCCGCCCGCCGAGCCGGACCGGGCCGGCCGCCGTCCCGTCGGCGCGGAGCACGGCGGCGGTCACCGCGGTGCCGCCCAGGTCGATCCCGAGCAGGTAGGACATTCCCGGCTCCTCGTCGGCGGGGGCCGTCGGGGACGACCGTGCGGCGGCCCGCAGCACGCGGCGGCGGCGCCCTTCTCCCGGGTCATCGGTGGGTGCCTGCCCGTCGTTAGCCCGTGCGGCGCAGCGTCTGCCGATGGGGGACCGATCCCCTAAGGACCCCCCGACGGACCCGGAGCGATCCCCGATGGCCCTGCCCGGCGGTCGTCCTAGCTTTCGTCATCAACACCGGCCGACGCCCTCGGCCCGGTCACCACCCCGACATCCCGGAGGCGAGCCACCATGGCGAGCGAGCACATGACCCTCATGGAGTTCATCAGGATCCTGTTCGGCAGCGGGCCGGAGAGCGTCCAGATGCGGGACTACTTCGCGGACGACCCGGCCGCCGCGCTCGAGGAGCACGGCCTGGGCCACCTCACCGCCGAGGACGTCCGGGACGCCGCCGTCCTGCTCCAGGACAACGACACCGTGTCCTTCGACCGCAGCTACGACACCGGCTTCGACTGGGAGAGCGGCAACGCCGGCTGGGCGTGGAGGCCGGCCGCCGAGGGCGGGCAGCAGCACGACGGCGGGCACCGCGAGAGCGGGCACCACGACGGCGGCCACGGCGCGGAGCACGTCCGGACCCACGTCACGGACAACCACTTCACGTACAACGTGGACGACCGCGACACCATCGTCGACAACTCGATCAACCAGAACATCGACACCGACGGCGGCGACTTCCGCCAGGACATCGACACCAACTCCGTCGTCGCCTCCGGCGACGGCGCCGTCGCCGCCGGCCGCGACATCTCCGACTCCACCATCACCACCGGCAACGACAACCTCGTCGGCGACGGCAACCAGGTCGTGGACGGCGACGACAACACCACCGCCTTCGGCACCGGCGACGCGCTCTCCACCGGCGACATCGCCCTCGACGAGGGCAGCGCCTTCTCCATCGGCGGCAACGCCACCGGCAACGACTCGGTCAACGACTCCTACAACGAGACCGAGAACACCACCACGAACGAGACCACCAACACCACCGAGGACTCGAACAACCAGGAGTACGACTACTCCCAGGAGACGGTCACCCAGGACAGCGGCAACACCAGCATCGGCTCCGGCAACGAGGTCGACGCCCGGCTGGACGTCGACCTGACGATCTGATCGCGGCCGTCCGACCCCGGTCCCGCCGATCCGGTGACCGGGCCGGGCACCCCCGGCCCCGGCCCGGTCACCACCCCGCACCCAACCTCCGTCGCCCGCCCGAGCGCGACGGCACCTCGTGAGGAGAACGCCATGCCCGAGAAGTCGCTGATCCAGCTGATCCTGGACCTGCTCCGCGACCCGGAGCTGCTGGCCGAGTTCAAGGACGACCCGCAGGGCCTGCTGGCCTCCTGCGGCCTGTCCGGCGTCAGCACCGAGGACGTGCACGACGCGATCGTGCTGGCCCAAGACAACGACGACGTCAGCTTCGACCGTGACTACAACACCGGCTCGCAGGTCGGCGGCGCCCACGTGCCCCCGCCGCCGCCGATCTCGCACCCGGGGCCGGGCAAGGACCACCACGAGGACCACCACGAGGCCGCGGTCAAGTACCTCGACAACTACGTGACCAACAACCACTACACGTACAACGTGGACGACCGCGACACCATCGTCGACAACTCGATCAACCAGAACATCGACACCGACGGCGGCGACTTCCGCCAGGACATCGACACCAACTCCGTCGTCGCCTCCGGCGACGGCGCCGTCGCCGCCGGCCGCGACATCTCCGACTCCACCATCACCACCGGCAACGACAACCTCGTCGGCGACGGCAACCAGGTCGTGGACGGCGACGACAACACCACCGCCTTCGGCACCGGCGACGCGCTCTCCACCGGCGACATCGCCCTCGACGAGGGCAGCGCCTTCTCCATCGGCGGCAACGCCACCGGCAACGACTCGGTCAACGACTCCTACAACGAGACCGAGAACACCACCACGAACGAGACCACCAACACCACCGAGGACTCGAACAACCAGGAGTACGACTACTCCCAGGAGACGGTCACCCAGGACAGCGGCAACACCGACCTGCTGTCCGATAACGAGGTCGACGTCAACGTCGAGGCGGCGCTCTGATCGGACCGCGATCGAGCACCGGCCGCTGATCCGAGCGGCGCAACGGGCTCGGCCACCCGACGACGCCCGGCTCCGGTCACCCACCCGTGGGTGACCGGAGCCGGTCGCGTTCGTGTATCCATGACGACTGAGTGACGGGCGGTGTGCGCACCGTCGCCGGAACGACTGGGGGCATCGGGCACGTGGCGGTACCGGAGGCGGTCGGCCTGGTCGACCTCGCGCTCAAGGCCGTGGCCGCCTACGAGCGCCCCGAGCTCGCATCCCGGCTGCAGCAGGCGAAGACCCGGCTCGCCGATCCCGCGGTCCGGGTGCTGATCGTCGGCGAGTTCAAGCAGGGCAAGAGCCAGCTGGTGAACGCGCTGGTCAACGCGACCGTCTGCCCGGTCGACGACGACATCGCCACCGCCGTCCCGACCCTGGTCCGGTTCGGTGAGGACACCACCGTGACCCTCGTCCGGGAGGACTCCGGCGCGGAGCGCGCCGAGCGCACCCCGGTCCCGCTCGAGCAGCTCGCCGGGTACGTCTCGGAGGGGGGAAATCCCGGCAACCGCGCCGGCCTCACGCGCGCCGAGGTGACCCTTCCTCGCAAACTGCTGCAGAGTGGTCTCGTGCTCGTCGACACCCCCGGCGTCGGCGGACTCGGGTCCGCGCACGGCGCGGCGACGATGTCCGCGTTGCCGACCGCGGACGCCGTCCTGCTGGTCTCCGACGCCAGCCAGGAGTACACCGCCCCGGAGATCGAGTTCCTGCAGGCGGCGCGGAAGCTCTGCCCGAACGTCGGCTGCGTGGTCACCAAGACCGACCTCTACCCGCACTGGCGGCGGATCGTGGAGCTCGACGAGGGGCACCTGCGGGACGCCCGGATCGATGCCGAGCTGCTGCCGGTGTCCTCGGCACTGCGGCTGCACGCGGCCCGGACCCAGGACCTCGACCTGATCGCCGAGTCCGGGTTCCAGGAGCTGGTCGGCTTCCTGTTGCGCAAGGTCGTCTCCCGGTCCGACGACCTGGACCGGCGCTCGGCCGGCCAGGACGTGCTCGTCACCTGCCAGGCCCTGGAGTCGAAGATGCGGGCCGAGCTGGTCTCGCAGAACGACCCGGTGCGGGCCGGCGACCTGGCCCGCGAGCTGGAGTCCGCCCGCGGCCGGGTGGAGGGGTTGCGGCAACGCTCGGCACGCTGGCAGACCACCCTCAACGACGGCGTCGCCGACCTGATCGCGGACATCGAGTACGACCTGCGGGACCGGCTGCGCGCGGTCTCCCGGGACGCCGAGCAACTCCTGGAGGACGCCGACCCGGCCGACATCTGGGACCAGTTCGCCGAGTGGTTCCACAAGCAGGTCTCGCACGCCGTCGCGCAGAACTTCGTCTGGACCACCGAACGGGCTCGCTGGCTCGCCGAGCAGGTCGGCGACCACTTCGCCGAGGCCGTCGACGTGCAGCTGCCCGAGCTGCGGATCTCCGGCGGCGCGGTGGCGGGCAAGGTGGACGCCCTGGAGATGCCGGTCGGCGAGAAGTTCGGCATCGGGCAGACACTGTTCGTCGGTGCCCGCGGCGGCTACGGCGGCATGCTGATGCTCGGGCTGGCCTCGACGGTCGCCGGGTTCGCCCTGCTCAACCCGCTCTCGGTGGGCGCCGGCCTGCTGTTCGGTGCGAAGACGGTGCGGGACGAGAAGAAGCGGTTGGTGCAGCGCCGCCAGCAGGAGGCGAAGAACGCCGTCCGCCGGCACATCGACGAGGCCACCTTCCAGGTCGGCAAGGACTCCCGGGACAACCTGCGCCAGATCCAGCGCGAGCTGCGCGACCACTTCACCACCGTCGCCGATGAGCTGTCCGAGTCCCTGAAGGGATCGGTGGCGGCCGCGCAGACCGCCGTCAAGGACGACGCGGAGCGGCAGAAGCGGGTCGCCGACCTGGAAGCCGAGCTGAAGCGGGTCGAGGGCCTCGCCGAGCGGGCCCGCGCGCTCACCGCGGCGGTGCCGGCGTGAGCGGCCCCGGCCTCCGCGAGCAGACCCGGGCGCTGCTGCGGCACGCCATCGAGGTCTACTCCGGATCCCCGCAGGCCGTCGGCTGGCTGCAGCACCACCTGGACCGGTTCGACGAGCCACTGCGGGTGGCGATCGCCGGGAAGGTCAAGGCCGGTAAGTCCACGCTGCTCAACGCCCTGGTCGGCGAGCGGATCGCGCCCACCGACGCCGGCGAGTGCACCCGGGTCGTCACCTGGTACGCCGACGCGCCCGCCCCGGGTGTCCGGATGCGGCTGCGGGACCCCGAGCACCCGGGCGGACCGGAACGCCCGCTCACCCTGACCCGGCGGGACGGTGCGCTGCGGATCGATCTGCAGGGCACCCCGGTGGAGCAGGTCGACCGGCTGCTCGTCGACTGGCCCTCGCAGCACCTGCGCCGCACCAACCTGATCGACACCCCGGGCATCGCGTCGCTCTCCGCGGACACCGCGGGACGCGCCGGGGAGTTCCTGACCCCGGAGGACTCGCCGTCCCCCGCGGACGCCGTGGTCTACCTGATGCGCCACCTGCACGCCGGGGACGTTCGGTTCCTGGAGTCCTTCCACGACCGCGGTGTCGCCCGGGCGACACCGGTGAACACGATCGCGGTGCTGTCCCGGGCCGACGAGATCGGCGTCGGCCGGCTGGACGCGCTCACCTCGGCGCGCCGGATCGCGCGCCGCTACCGGGGCGACGACAAGCTGCGCGGGCTGTGCCAGACCGTCGTCGCCGTCGCGGGGCTGCTCGCCGAGACCGCCCGCACCCTGCGCCAGGACGAGTTCGTGGCGCTGTCCGAGCTGGCCGCGCTGCCGCGCGCCGACGTCGAGTCGCTGCTGCTGTCCGCGGACCGGTTCGGCCGCACCGAGCTGGACCGGCCGGACGCCGCGACCCGGGTCGCGTTGCTGGAGCGGTTCGGACTGTTCGGGGTCCGGCTGGCCTCGACGCTGATCCGGCAGGGCGTGGCCGACCCGAGCACGCTGGCCGACGAGCTGGTCCGCCGCTCCGGGCTGGACGAGCTGCGCCGGGTGCTGGAGACCCAGTTCGCCGAGCGCCGCGACCTGCTCAAGTCCCGCTCCGCGCTGCTCGCGGTGGAACTGGTGCTCAGCCGCGAACCGCGCCCGCAGGCCGCCGCGCTGCGCGCCGAGGTGGAGCGGATCCTCGCCGGCGCGCACGAGTTCGTCGAGCTGCGGGCGCTGGCCGACCTGCGCGCGGGCAAGGTCGTCTTCCCGCAGGAGGCGATGCTGGACGCCGAACGGCTGCTCGGCGGGGACGGCGGCTCGCCCGCCGCCCGGCTCGGCCTGCCCGACGACGCCGGGCACCGCGAGATCCACGACGCCGCGGGCGAGGCGCTGCGCCGCTGGCGACGCCGGGCGGAGAGCCCACTGACCGGGCGGGCGTCGGCCGAGGCGGCCCGGACCGTGGTGCGCAGCTGCGAGGGGCTGCTGGCGGCGCCCGCCTACGGCCAGGTCTGACCCCGCGGTGAAGCGGGGGCCGGCCCGGGGCGACCGGGACGGCTGCCCGGCCGCCCTCAGCCTCAGGGTGACACCTCCTCGAGCTGCCTGCCCCGGGTCTCGGGCCCGAGCAGTGCGAGACCCGCGACCACGATCGGTCCGAGAATGACACCGACGACCGGCCGGGCCTGTACCGGCATGTGTGTCTCGACCCATCGGTACGACTCTCGACGTGCCCGGACCCGCACGCTTCCGGGCCTCAGCGGGTCTCGAGGATCCGTCTCAGCTCGGCCAACAGCTCGCCGCGGCTGCCCGCCCCGAGACGCTGCCGGATCCGGGCCACGTGGTGCTCCACCGTCTTGGCCGAGATGAACAACGTCTCACCGATCTCCTTCTGGGTGCGGCCCTGCACCACCAGCTCGGCGACCTCCAGCTCGCGCTCGGACAGCAGCGCCGGCGCCGGTTCGGAGGCGCTGCCGTCCGACGGCCCGGTGTCCTGGGGGCTGCGGGGGGCCGGGGTCCCGCCGGACCGCGGCGGCCCGGCGGCCGGTGCGGCCGTGGCCGCGGTCACACCGTGCGCCCCGGCGTGGTCACCCGCCGCAGGGGCGGCCGGCTCGGGGGAGCGGGCGCCGGGCAGGTCCGGTGCGGCCGGCCGGTGATCGGCTCCGGCCGCCTGCAGCGCCCGCGCGCAGGCCAGCAGCGCGGACACCGCCCGACGGTCGGTGGTTCGCAGCGCGGCCTGCCCGGCGAGCTTGCCGCCGTCGAACGACAGGCCGACCGCGTGCAGCCCGCGGGCGGCCGCCTCGACGGCGTCCGGGTCCACCCGGCCCGCCAGGATCCCGACCCAGTGCGGCGCGGCGACCGCCATCGCGTGCGCGAACCGGCTACCGCCGGCGGCCTGCTCCAGGTCCGCGGTGTGCTCGCGGGCGGCGTCGGCGTCGTCGGTGAGCACGGCGGCCTGCAGCTGCGCCCAGTACAGCGGCGCCGCCCACAGCGCCGGCCGGTCCAGCCGGTCCAGCAACGCGGTCGCCTCGTCCAGGTGCGGGCGCACCCATGCGCCCTCGCGCAGCCGGGTGGCCGCGGTGACCAGCTCGCCGAGGGGCTGCAGCACGTAGAGGTCCACCGGGTGCCGGACGATCGCCTGCCGGGCCCGGGTCCAGGACCGCATCAACGCACCGAGATCGGAGTTCCGGCGGGCGATCGCCACCTGCAACGACGCGGCCAGGAACTCGTCCCGGGGCTCCAGGCCCCCGGAGCCGGCGTCCACTTCGGACAGCTGCTCGGCTGCGGCGCCGGTCGCCCCGCGCAGCAGCGCGATCCAGCCCAGCAGCAGCCGGTGCCGTGGCCGGGCGGGTGCCCCGCCCAACCCGGTGCGCAACGCCCGGCCCAGCACCGACGACGCGACGTCGAACTCGCCGGTGTGCACCGCGACCAGCGCGGCCAGCGCCGCCGGGGTGTCCGGCAGCAACGCGGCCCCGCGGGCGGTCTCCAGCAGGCCGGCTGCGCGGGCCAGCCCGGACAGCGCCGCGGTCGGGGAGCCCTGCACCGAGTCGAGCATCCCGCGCGCGGTCAGCTCGTCGGCGCCGTCGACCAGGGTCGGCGCCCGGCCCGCGGCGAACCGGTCCCCGGCGTCGAGGGCGGCCCGTGCCTCCGCCAGCGCACCGGTGCCGATCAGTACCGGCACCGCGGCCGCGGGCGGGCGCTCCCCGGAGACCGCCGCCGTCCAGCGGTAGAGCTCGGCACTGCGGGCCAGCAGCCCGCGCCGGGCGAGCACCGCCGCGGCGACCGACCCGGCCCGCACGGCGTCGTCCGGTTCGACGGCGTCGGTCGCCGACAGCACGGTGTCGGCGAACCCGAGTGCGCCGTCGGAGTCCCCGGCGACCAGGTGTGCCTCCGCACGGCGGGCGGCCACCCCCAGCGGCGCGGTCCCGGCGCGCACGGCCTCGGCGTAGAACCGGACGGCGTCCGGGTGCTCCTCGCGGGCGGCCTCGGCGGCCGCCGCGGCGAACACCGCCGCGGCCCGGTCCCCGGTCGCGCCCGAGCCGCGCAGCGTGCGGGCCACCGCGAGCACACTGCCGCCCCGGTCCAGCTCGATCTCGGCCAGCGCCCGGCGCAGCTCGGTGCGCCGGGCCGGCGGCACCCGACCGCGGACGGCCTCGCCGACCAGCGGGATCACCCGGCCGTCCGGCGTGCACAACCCGGCCGCGACGGCCTGCTGCACCAGATCGTCCAGCTCGTCGATTCCGCTGCCCGCGGTGTCGGCCAGCCCGAGCAGCGGGACCAGCACCTCGCTGTCCGACGGGGCGCCGAGCGCGACCGCGGTGACCAGCTCGACGACCCGGTGGTCCTCGGCGTCGACGGCGTACCCGATCTGCTCGGCCAGCGTGGCCGGGACCGGTCCGGAGGCGCCCGCGGCGAGCAACCGGTCCACCAGCAGCGGGGAGCCGGCGGTGCGCTCCAGCACGGCCCGCAGCACCTCGTCCGCCGGCCGGGAACCGGTCAGCCGCACGGCACGGGCGGCCACCGCGGCACCGTCCAGGGCGCCGAGCACCAGCGGCGGTGTGGCAGCGGCGAGCGCGGCCGCCAGCCCGGCCAGCGCCCGGCTGCGCGGCCACGGCCGGAACGCGACCAGCATCCGCGCCGCCGGGTCCCTGGCGAGCGCCCGCAGCGTGCCGAGGTCGTGCGCACCGAGCAGGTGCGCGTCGTCGACGACGAGCACCGCGCCGGGGACGGCGTCCGACGGGCCGTCCGGGACCGCCTCGACGACATCCACGCCGGCCTCGGACCAGGCCCGCACCAGCTCGCGCAGCACGGTGGTCTTGCCTGACCCGGCGGGACCGCCGACCGCCACGGTGCGCGGGGCGGCCGGGTCGTCGGCGACCGCTCGGACCAGGGCGAGCGCGACCGGCGCTCCGGCCAGCGGGCCGGTGGCCGGGAACGTCCCGGCCGGTGCCGTCGCTGCTGCCACGCCGCCTCCTCAGCCATCCCCGGTCGGGTGGGGCGAGGCTATCGGGTACGCCGTCGGGGCCCGGCCCCGGTCGGGCAGGATCACCGGTGTGCGCGACGAGGTCTGGGCGATCGTGCTGGCCGGCGGGACCGGGACCCGCTTCGGGTGCCTGAAGCAGCTCGCGGAGCTGGCCGGGACGCGGCTGATCGACCACACCGTCGGCGCCGCGCGGCGCACCTGCGACGGGGTCGTCCTGGTGCTGCCGGACGGGCTCGCCTGGGACGGCGCGCCGGTGGACGTGCTGGCCGTCGGCGGGGACCACCAGTCGGCGTCGCTACGCGCGGGGATGGCCGCGGTCCCCGACTCGGCCGGGATCCTGGTGCTCGCCGACCCGGCACATCCGCTGGCCGCGGACCGGATCTTCACCGAGGTCATCGCCGCGGTCCGGGACGGCGCCGACGGCGCGGTACCGGTGATCCCGATGCTGGAGGTCGTGCAGCGGGTGGTGGACGGCGTCGTGGTGGAGACCCTGCCCAAGCCGGACACCGTGCTCACACAGTCCCCGCAGGCGTTCCGGGCCGACGTGCTGCGCGCCGCGCACGCCGCCGAACCCCGGCCGGTGGAGAACTCCGGGATGCTGGCCGCGCTCGGGCACCGGGTCGTCACGGTGCCGGGGGATCCGGCGAACCTGCACGTCGCGACCGCCGAGGACCTCGCCGTCGTGCGCCGGTTGGCCGGACCGTCGTCCTGACCTCAGACCGCCAGCAGCTCCGTCGAGCCGAGGGTGCCCCTCGGGGCTCCGGGGTGGCGGAGCAGCGTCAGCGGTCGGCGACGCCGGCCGGGTCGGTGCCGGACGGCACGGGCGAGCCGCCGGTGCCGAGCAGCCGCTGCCAGACGGGATGGTCGACGACGTCCGGAACGCTCTCCACCTTCCGGTGCTCGGCCAGCAGCGCCACCGCCCGCGCCGCGTCGCCCTCGCTGCCGGCGGTCACCGTCCGGGCCAGCTCGGGCCAGGACTCGCCGCCGAGCAGGCCGTTCACGTCGTCGGCCCGGTGCACGGCCTGGAAGTCGCGCACCGCGGTGACGGTGCGGTCGTCGAACCGCCCGTCCGGCCGCCCGCGCAGGGTCCCGGCGTCGCGCAGCAGGTACTGGGCGGCCTCGACCAGCGGGCCGGCGTCCCCCTCGCGCAGCAGCGGCCAGCCGGCCTTGCGCCCCTCCCGCGCCGAGAGCCGTACGCCCAGCAGCCCGGCCACCTCGTCACGCAGCCGCGGGAGCATGCCGTACAGCCGGTCACCGGGGCAGATCGTGTTGCGGTAGTCGCGGTGGCCGTAGAGCTCGGTGGGCCGGATCCCGTACTGCGCGCAGATGTAGGCGCAGCTGGCGCGCAGCGAGTCCCACAGCATCGGTGTCGGCTCGGCGTCGATGTAGGTGCCCTCGTTCTCGATCCCGATGGCGATCACGTTCTGGCCGGGGCTGTGCGCGCCCTCGACGACCCGTCGCCCCTCGTTGAGCTCGCGCAGGCTCCACAGCCGGCCCTCCATCACGTGCCCGCCGCGCGAGATCGTGAAGTGCTGGCCCGAGTCCAGCCAGCCCTGCCGGTCCATGTGGTAGCTCTGGATGCCCCGGGCCATCCGGTGCGCCGCGGGTACCGAGAAGTCGCCGCCGTTCGCGCCGGCCGTGTGGTGCACCAGGATCCGGATCGGGCGCCGATCCCAGATCTTCGGCGGCGACGACGGCGGCCGGGCACCCCATTCGAAGCCGCGGAAGACGAACGGCGCCCGGACGCCCTCCGCGAGCGGCCCGGCGCCGGCCGGCCCGGGCAGCCCGGTCGGGCCGGGCACCGCGGTGGGCCCCGGGGCCCGGGTGGGCCCGGGCGCCGGTGGTTCGGTCCCGGGCGGTTCGGCGGCCCGGCCGGTGCCGGTCAGCAGCAGGCCCGCACCCGCCGTCAGCCCGGTGACCAGTGCGCCGCGCCGGTTCATCCGCGGCCACCCGCCCGGAGCACCCATCGCCGCCTGCCCTTCCGGCCCCGGTCCGGGATCCCGTGAGTCACATGCGTCCCGGAGGCCCCGGGCGTCACAAGCACGAGTGTTCCCCGAATCCACCCGAATCGGGCGCACCCACGCCGAGGGGCCCGATCACCCGGTCGGGTCGTCGCGACCGCGCGAGGGGCCCTTCCCGACCTCCGCGGCGGCTCCACAACACGGATGCGGGGGCCGTGGGCGGCTTGATCTGGTTACCGGCCAGTAATACTCTGGTGGTGGTTACCGGCCGGTAAGCGAGATCGGCCCTGGCAGGAACGGCGGTGAAGGACGATGGGCCACTACAGGAGCAACCTCCGCGACCTTGAGTTCAACCTCTTCGAGGTCTTCAACATCCAGGACACCCTGGGGACCGGGCCCTTCGAGGGGGTCGACCCCGACACCGCCAAGGGCGTGTTGTCCGAGCTGTCCGCAGTGGCCACCGGGCCGCTGGCCGACTCCTACGCGGCCGTCGACCGCAATCCGCCGGTCTACGACCCGGCGACCTTCTCGGTGACCACGCCGCAGGAGCTCAAGGACGCCTACAAGATCCTCTGGGACGGCGAGTGGTACCGCCTGGGCCTGCCCGTCGAGCTGGGCGGGTACGGCATCCCGCCGTCGGTGCAGTGGGCGGCGGCCGAGCTCATGCTCGGCTCGAACCCGGCCGTGTTCATGTACATGGCGGGCCCGAACTTCGCCGGCGTCGTGCACGCGAACGGCACCGAGGAGCAGCAGCGCTGGGCCCAGATCATGATCGACCGCGCCTGGGGCGCGACGATGGTGCTCACCGAGCCGGACGCCGGGTCGGACGTGGGCGCCGGCCGCACCAAGGCCGTGCAGCAGGACGACGGCTCCTGGCACATCGAGGGCGTCAAGCGGTTCATCACCTCGGCCGAGCAGGACCTGACCGAGAACATCATGCACCTGGTGCTGGCCCGCCCCGAGGGCGCGAAGCCGGGCACCAAGGGCCTGTCCCTGTTCCTGGTCCCGAAGTTCCACTTCGACCCCGGGACCGGCGAGCCGGGCGAGCGCAACGGCGCCTTCGTGACCAACGTGGAGCACAAGATGGGGCTGAAGGCCTCCACCACGTGCGAGCTCACGTTCGGTGCGCACGGCACCCCGGCGCAGGGCTGGCTGCTCGGCGAGGTGCACGACGGCATCGCGCAGATGTTCCAGGTCATCGAGTACGCCCGGATGTTGGTTGGCACCAAGGCCATCGGCACGCTGTCCGCCGGCTACCTGACCGCGCTGGACTACGCCAAGGAGCGCGTCCAGGGCGCCGACCTGACCCGGATGACGGACAAGACGGCGCCGCGGGTCACGATCACCCACCACCCGGACGTCCGCCGCAGCCTGATGCTGCAGAAGGCCTACGCCGAGGGCATGCGCGCCGTCTACACCTACACGGCCACCTTCCAGGACCGGATCCGGATCGGCGGCGAGGGCGGTGGGATCAGCACCGAGCTCGCGGAGAAGGTCAACGACCTGCTGCTGCCGATCGTCAAGGGCGTCGGCTCGGAGCGGGCCACCGAGCAGCTGATCCAGTCGCTGCAGACCCTGGGGGGCTCGGGCTACCTGCAGGACTACGCGATCGAGCAGTACATCCGGGACGCGAAGATCGACTCCCTGTACGAGGGCACGACCGCGATCCAGTCCCAGGACTTCCTGTTCCGCAAGATCGTCCGGGACAACGGCCAGGCGCTCGCGCACGTCGCCGGCGAGATCCAGACGTTCATCGACTCCGACGCCGGCAACGGCCGGCTCAAGGAGGAGCGCGCGCTGCTGGCGACCGCGCTCGCCGACGTGCAGGGGATGCTGGGCTCGCTGACCGGTCACCTCTACACCTCGGCCGAGGACGTCACGAACCTCTACAAGGTCGGCCAGCACACCGTGCGGCTACTGATGGCGGTCGGCGACCTGCTGGTCGGCTGGCTGCTGCTGCGCCAGGCCACCGTGGCGCTCGCCGCACTGGGTGGCGACGACCCCTCGGTCAAGGACCGCGCGTTCTACGAGGGCAAGGTCGGCGTCGCGTCGTTCTTCGCCAGGACCGTGCTGCCCCGGCTGACCTCGGAGCGCGCGATCGTCGAGAACGCGGACAACGCGCTGATGGAACTCGACGAGGCGGCCTTCTGATCCGCTGAGGCGACGGCGACGAAGACGGCGACGGCCCGGGCACGGACTCCCTGCCCGGGCCGTCGTCGTGCGTGGCCCTCGGGTGCGGCTACTGCGCGATGTAGGACTCCAGCTGCTCCCGCTCGAGTTCCAGCATGTCCATCCGGGCCTTGACCAGGTCGCCGATCGAGACGATCCCGGCCAGCCGGCCGTCGACGAGTACCGGCAGGTGCCGCACCCGCCGGTCGGTCATGATCCGGGCGAGGTCGCCCACGCCGTCGTCCGGGGTGCAGGTGACGACGTCGTGCGTCATCACGTCGGCGACCCGCGCGTTCAGCAGCGCATCGCCCTGCTCGTGCAGCCGGCGGACCACGTCGCGTTCCGAGACGATGCCGACCAGGCGCTCGGCGTCCACCACGGGAAGCGCGCCGAGATTGCCCTCGGCGATGTAGCGCAGCACATCGGTCACCGGATCCCCCGGTGCCACGGTGGTCACCGCGCTGCCCTTGCCCTTCAACACGTCCGCGATCCGCATGGATGTCCCCGATCCCTCCGCCGCTGTGCCGGAGGGATCAGGGTACGAACGTGACACACGTCTCGTCAGCACCTGAGCGAGATCGTCACCGGATCAGCCGCCGCACTGCACGATCGGCTGAGGGTTGTACTTCACCGACCGGGTGTCGCTCCGGGTCTCCCCGGTCTGCACGTTGCGCATGACCCGGGTGTCGGTGGCGGTGAAGCCCGGTGAGCCCTTGCTCGGGCTGCACGCCTCGCCGGGCGGGATGTTCACCAGCTGCGGCTCGGTCGGGTTGGTCCGCGGCCCGGGCTGCGAGGTCACGTCCCACACCTTCTGGCCGAGGAACGACACGGTGACCCGGCTCGGCGTCCAGGACGTCTTGATCAGTACCGCGGTCGGTCCCTCGTTGCGGAACTTCACGTCGATGATGTCGTCGAAGACCGTCGCCTCGCGGGCCACCGGATACCGGCTGATGTAGTAGCTGTGCTCCTGGTGCTCCACGTCGGTCATGCCGGCGAAGTACGAGGCGTTGTACAGCGTGGTGGCCAGCTGCGAGACGCCACCGCCGACCCCGCGGGCCGGGTGACCGTCCTCGATGATCCCGGCATCGACGTAGCCGTTCGCGGCGTTCCGCGGGTTCGTGATCCCGTTCAGGCTGAACGTCTCGCCCGGCTGGACGATCTGGCCGTCGATCGCCTCGGCGGCCCGCTTGATGTTCTGCCCGGAGTCCGCGGCGAACCCGCCGGTGCTGAAGGTGCTGATCTCCTGGGCGTTGCCCAGCGACTGCAGGTCCTCCGTGGTGATCTCGGCAGGCTTCTGCGCGTAGATCGCCTGCACCTGCCGCGGCCCCTCGCCGGTCAGGATCGGCAGGACGTTGGTGAAGGTCGCCGGGTAGTCGATGCCCCGGCCCTCCTGGGACGGGATCACCCGGGGCGGGTTGGCCGCGAGATCCAGGGTCGCGTCGATCCCGGGCTTCTCGGTGCTCGCCAGCTGCTCCTTCGCGGCGTCCTCGAGGATCTGGTCGCTGACCTCGGGGACCAGCTTGGTCGCGCCCTGCGGGTCCGGCGTGAAGCTGAGCGCCTTGGCGATGTCCTCCGGCTGGATGGTCGCGTTCTTGCCCTCGCCGGTGACCACCAGCGGACCGGACACGGCCGGCTTCGCGACCTCGTCGATCGCCTGCTGCACGTCGCCGGGGGTGGTGCTGGCCTGCTCGATGATCAGCGGCAGCTGCACCGGCTCGCCGGAGGCCCACCGCTGCTCGACGACCGAGACCGCCGCGTCCACGTCGAGCTGCTGGCCCGGCTCGGGCGCGACCGGGACCGGGTCGAGGCCCTGGAACTCGATCGAGCCCTCCTTGGGCTTCTGCATCACCAGCGGCGCCATCTGCTCCAGGGCGGTGCGGACCGCGCGGTCGTCGGCGGAGTTGACGACGGCCACGTCGCGGGTCGTGAAGAACGAGCCGATCCGGGTGATCGGGTTCAGCGGCTGCTCCCCGGCCTCGTCCAGGGTGCGCTCGTAGTCGACCTCCAGGCCGGCCGCCTTCGGGTCGATCTCGCTGCGCACCTCACCGGCCTGCACCGGCACCGGCGCCGAGGTCCTCGGCTCGATCGCCGCCTGCAGCTTCTCGGTGGCGGCGGCCCGGGACAGGCCACCGATCTGCTGGTCCGCGACGACGACGCCGCGCGGCACGCTGCCCGAGCTGAACACCAGGTCACCGACGTAGGCCAGCCCCAGCACGCCGAGCACCGCGGCCGCGACGATCAGGCCGGTGCGGCGCTTGCGCCCGGTGGGGCCGCCGTCGCCGTCCGGGCCGGATCCGCCGGGACCGCCCGGACCGCCGGGCCCGCCCGGCCCTCCGGGGCCACCCGGTCCACCGGGGCCGGGTGCTCCGGCCGCACCGGCCGCTCCGGCACCGGGGGCCGTGGTCCCGGGCTGGGGCAGCCGCTCGGTCCGCTCCCCGCCACCGGCCTGCGCGGACGCGGGAGCGACGCGCGGCAGGACCCGGGTGCGCTCCTCGCCGATCGGCGCAGCCCGGACGGTGTCGTCGTCGGCGCCCGGGCGCGCACCGGCCGGATCCCCGACGACCGGCTGCCGCTCGGTGGGTGCATCGGGATCCGTGCCACCGGCCGCGGCGCCCGGGGCGGGGGCCGGCGGAGCCGGAGCTGGGGCCGACGGCACCGACCGGTCCGGTTCGACGGCCTGGCCGGTGATCGAGCGGGCCGCGGTGGAGCCCGCCGGCGCCTGTTCCGCGGCCTCCGCGGGGTCGACGGCGGGGCGCGGGCCGGGGGAGGGACGGCGCGCGGACATCATCGGCCGGTCGGACGGGCCCGCATCCGGCGATCCGGCGGCGCGCTCTCCCGATCCCGGGTCCGCCGGATTCACCTGGTGCTCGGTGTCCCCGCCGGCCGGGGGCTGACGCTCGGGCATGACGTGGGACTTCCTTTCCGCACTGCCGTCATTGCTGGGGAGTCGACCGCGGTCCGCCCGCGACGCCCGCAGGATCAGAGGTACACGCCGGTCCCGTGGTCGGTGCCCTCGGCGGCCACCGCGTGCAGGTCCCGCTCGCGCATGACCAGGTAACCGACCCCGTGGATCTCGACCTCGTACTGGTCGTCGGGGGCCAGCAGGACCCGGTCGCCCGGCTTCACCGTGCGCACGTGCTGACCCACACCGGCCACCTCCCCCCACACCAGACGTTTGGCGACCTGTGCGGTTGCCGGGATGACGATTCCGGCCGAGCTCCGGCGCTCGCCGGCGCCCTCGATCATCTTGATCATGACGCGGTCGTGCAGCATCTGGATCTCGAGTTTGGGCTCGGCCACTCGTCCGATGCTACGGCCCGCCCCCGACACGCCCGGCGGCGCCCGGCGGGGGCGACAGGCGGCCCCGAACGTGGAACGCCCCGCGACTCCATCGGGTCGGGGGTCCGCTGGAGCCACGGGGCTACGTGGGTTTTCGTCGTCCGCCACCCGGGCGTTACAGCGGGCCGGTCGTCAACCGGATTTCACTCGTCCGGACCTGTGCGGGGCGAGCGGTTCAGGCGTTCGCGAGCAGGTATCGCCCGAAGTGCGGCACGGTGAAGGCGATCTGTCCCCGCTGGGCGGAGAACACCAGGCCCTTCTTCAACAGGCTGTCGCGGGCCGGCGACAGCGAGGACGCCCGCCGGTCCAGGTGCTTCGCGATGCCCGAGGTCTCCACCGCGTGGTCCTCGCCCTCGGTCAGCTCGGCCATCGCCCGCAGGTACTCGCGCTCGGCCGGGGTGGCCCGCTCGTACCGGGACCCGAAGAACCCGACGGCCAGCTCCGCCTCCGCCTCCGGCGCTGCCATCGCGACGTCCTGCGCACCGATCGGGCTGGTCGGCGCGGCGTCCCAGGCCGCCTTCCCGTACGCCTGCACGAAGTACGGGTAGCCACCGGAGCGGTGGTAGAGCTCGTCGAGCGCGTCCTGGTCGAAAGTGGCGTCCTCCCGCTCGGCCGGGGCGAGCAGCGCGAAGTCGGCGTCCTTGCGGTCGAGACGGTCGATCCGGGCGTAGGAGAACAGCCGCTCCGAGTACGACTTCGACGCCGACAGGACCGCGGGCACGTGCGGCAGTCCCGCCCCGACCACGACCAGCGGCGCCCGCTCCTGGGACAGCTCGTGACAGGCCGCGCACAACGCGGACACGTCCTCCGGCTTGAGGTCCTGCATCTCGTCGACGAGCAGCGCGATCCCGGATCCGACGTCCTGGGCCAGCTCGGCGACCTCGGTGAAGAGCTCGACCAGGTCGATCTCGATGTCCCCGGAGTCGGCCCGGCCGTTCTTCACGGGGACGTCGATGCCGGGCTGCCAGCGTTCGCGCAGCTTCGTCCCGTCCGGCGACGAGCGCAGCGCGAACGCCTTGAGCACGCCGAGCACCTCGTCGATGCGCTCCGGGGCGCGGTGCCGGACGGCGAGGTCCCGGATCGCCCGGTGCAGCGCCGCGGACAGCGGCCGGCGCAGGTCGGCGTCCGGCCGGGCCTCGATCTTCCCTGCCCCCCAGCCCGCGTTCATGGCCAGCGAGCGCAGCTCGCCGAGCATCACCGTCTTGCCGACACCGCGCAGGCCGGTGAGTACCAGGCTGCGTTCCGGGCGCCCGCGCGCGACCCGTTCGAGGACGATCTCGAACGCGTCGACCTCGCGTTCCCGCCCGGCGAGCTCGGGCGGGCGCTGCCCGGCACCGGGGGCGAACGGATTGCGCACCGGATCCATGGTCGACGACGGTATCCGGCGATCTTGCCCGTGCCGTAGACGTCGCTATGGAATGTCCGGCGTGTCGCGCCGAGCCACCCGGGTGGCCCAGTACCCCGCCGCGCCGGAAGTCATACCGGCTCGTCGACGTCAGATCACTCAGCGTGGCCGGGTTCGCGCCGCGGGGCCCGGTTCCGACGACGCCCGGCGGGCCTCCCGTCGACGGCCGGTGTACCGCCGGGTGCCGAATCACACCGGTGTCGTCACGATCCGGTGGCCTCGTGCACACCCCCTTCCGGTGCCCGGCCCGACCAGCGACACTTCCCCGTGACGCCCGGCCACACCGGATTCGCCGTGGGAGGAAGCGCCGTGACCCGACACCGCGGACGGCACCGCGCCGCCGCACCGACGCATCACTCGACGTTGCGGATGCGCCCGATCACTCAGCGTCGCAGTCGGCTGGACGTGCTGCGCGCACTGCTCGCCGGGTCCCGCCCGGGCTGGTGACGCCGGCGCGGCGATTCGCGCACAGCGCCGGAGCGGCCCCTCAGGAGTCGCGGGGCGGGCGGTCGTCGACGATCTCGCCGTCGATCACCGGACCACCGCCGGAACCGCCCGCGGGTCCGGAGCCGGGTGCCGGCCCCGTGATCGTCGGGTGCTGCCGCTGTCCGGGGGCCGTGTCCGGGCCGACGGTCTCACCGTCGACGACGGTGGCCCCGTACCGGATCCGCGCCGTGCGCAGGCCGGGTGCGCGCCGCTCCGCGGCGTCCACCAGCCGGCGCCGGGCCAGCGCCCGGGTCGGCGGGAACACCAGGGCCAGCCCGAGCACGTCGGTGATCAGGCCGGGCAGGAACAGCAGTACCCCGGCCAGGGCGACCAGCAACCCGTCGGTGGCCTCGGCGTGCGCCAGCTTCCCGCGCTGCACGGCGGTGGCCAGCGCACGGGCGGCGCGCACGCCCTCGCGGCGGGCCAGCAGCAGGCCCAGCAGCGACCCGACGAGCAGCACCAGCACGGTCCAGCCCGCTCCGATCCAGGACGCCAGCGCGACGATCGCCAGCACCTCGAGGACGACGTAGAGCAGCACGAACGGCATACCCGGACAACGCGCGGGCACGCCGTTCTGCTCCCGATCCGCCCGGATTCGTCCGGATCGGGAGCCGAACACCCCCGGACGGAGCAGCCTCACCAGGTGAGGGCGAGGCCCGGGTCCTCCAGCAGGGAACCGACGTCGGCCAGGAACCGGGAACCCTCAGCGCCGTCGACCAGCCGGTGGTCGAACGACAGGGCGAGCTGGCACACCGTGCGCACGGCCAGCTCGCCGTCCACCACCCAGGGCATCGGCTTGATCGAGCCGACGGCCAGGATCGCCGACTCCCCTGGGTTGAGGATCGGGGTCCCGGTGTCGACGCCGAACACGCCGACGTTGGTGATCGTGAAGGTGCCGCCGACCAGGTCCGCGGGGGCGGTCCGGCCGGCCCGCGCGGTCTCGGTCAGGTCGGTGAGCGCCTCAGCCATCGCCCGGAGGTCGAGGCCGTCGGCATCCCGGATCTTGGGCACGACCAGCCCGCGCGGGGTGGCCGCCGCGATCCCGAGCTGCACGCGCTCGTAGTAGACGATCTCCCCGGCGGTCTCGTCCCAGCTCGCGTTGACCGCGGGGGTGCGGGCCGCGGCCAGGCAGGCCGCCTTGGCGGCGAACGCCAGCGGGGTGAGCTTGACCCCCGCGAACTCCCGGGACGCCCGCATCCGGTCCCGCAACGCCATCGTCGCGGTGACGTCGACGGCGAGGAACTCGGTCACGTGCGGTGCGGTGAACGCGCTGGACACCACCGCCGCGGCGGTGGCCTTGCGGACCCCGCGGATGGGTTCGCGCCGGTCGCCGGCGACACCCCCGGTGGCGGCCGCGCCCCCGGTAGCGCCGGCGTCGGCCGCGGGCGCTGCAGCGGTGGCCGCCCCACCGTGAGCGGCCGCAGCGGGAGCGGGAGCGGGGGCGGCGCCGGCGGGTGCGGCGGAGGCGGCCTGCACGTCGTCCCGGGTGATCCGGCCGTCCGGACCGCTCCCGGTGAGGTCGTGCAGGTCGACACCGAGGTCGCGGGCGAGCTTGCGGACCGGCGGCGGGGCGAGTGGCACCAGCCCCGCCGTCGGCCCGGCCGGCGTGCTCGTCCCGGTCGGCGTGCTCGTCCCGGCCGGGGTGCTCGTCCCGGCCCCGGCTCCGCCGGCCGCCCCACCCGGTGCCGCCGTGGCCGACCCGGTCGGTGCGGTGCCGGCCGGCACCGTCTCGGCTGGCATGGTCTCGGCCGGTGTGTCCGGCGAGACGGGTGTGGTTCCACCGCCCGCGAGCGCCCCGGGAACGCGGTCGCCGGGCACGCCGCCGGCAGGAACATCCCCGGCGGGCCCGTCACCTGACGCCGCGTCCGGGCCGGACGCCCCGGGGAATCCCGCACCCCGGCGCGGGCGGCGCTTGGCCGCGCCCTGCCGCGGCCCGTACCCGACGAGGGTGGCGATCCGCCCGTCCTTGCCCGCCTCGCCGATCTTCGCCCCGCCCTCGCCGGCGTCCGCCGTGCCCTCTGAGCCACCGGTCCCGGAGCCGCCGTCCCCGGTGCCCCCGGCCGGGGCGTCGCCGGCGGTGTCGATCGCGATGATCGGTGTCCCGACCTCGATGGTCACCCCGGCCTCGACCAGCAGCTCGCCGACCGTACCGGCCCAGGGCGAGGGCAGCTCCACCGCCGCCTTCGCGGTCTCGATCTCCACCAGCACGTCGTTCACGGCGACCGTGTCACCCGGACCGACCCGCCAGGCGACGATCTCGGCCTCGGTCAGGCCCTCGCCGACGTCGGGCAGGTTGAACAGCTCTCGCACGCGGTCCTCCTCTACCAGGCCAGCGATCGGTCGACAGCGTCCAGCACCCGGTCCAGGTCCGGCAGGTAGTCGTCCTCCAGCCGGGACGGCGGGTACGGGGTGTCGAAGCCGGTCACCCGCAGCACCGGCGCCTCCAGCGAGAAGAAGCACTCCTGCTGGATCCGGGCCGCGACCTCGGCGGTGATCGACGACTCGCCCGGCGCCTCGGACACGATGACCAGCCGTCCGGTGCGGCGCACCGACTCCATGACCGGGCCCAGGTCCAGCGGGGACAGCGTGCGCAGGTCGAAGACCTCGAGTTCCTGGCCGTCCTCGGCGGCCGCGGTGGCCGCGTCAAGGCACGTCTTCACCATCGGGCCGTAGGTGGCGACGGTGAGCGTCGAGCCGGGCCGGGCCACCCGCGTCGCGTGCAGCGGGAAGGCGGAGGACAGGGTGCTGGTCCCGATGTCGACCTCGCCCTTCTCCCAGTACCGGCGCTTCGGCTCGAAGAAGATCACCGGGTCGTCACAGGCGATCGCCTGCTGGATCATCCAGTGCGCGTCGGCCGGGTTCGAGCATGCGACCACCTTCAGGCCGGGGACGTGCGCGAACAGCGACTCCGGGGACTCCGAGTGGTGCTCGACGGCACCGATCCCGCCACCGAACGGGATCCGGACGACGACCGGGACCGGCACCCGGCCCTGGGTCCGGTACCGCAGCTTGGCCAGCTGGGACACGATCTGGTCGTAGCCGGGGAACACGAAGCCGTCGAACTGGATCTCGCAGACCGGCCGGAACCCGCGCACCGCGAGCCCGATCGCGGCGCCGATGATCCCGGACTCGGACAGCGGGGTGTCCAGCACCCGCTGCTCGCCGAAGTCCTTCTGCAGCCCGTCGGTGATCCGGAAGACGCCCCCCAGCTTGCCGACGTCCTCGCCCATCACCAGGACCTTGGGGTCCCGCTCCATCGCGGCGCGCAGGCCCTCGTTGAGCGCCTTCGCCATCGTCGAGGTCGCCACCTCAGGCCCCCTCGTCGACGAAGGACGCGTGGTAGGCCAGGTACTCGTCACGTTGCCGGGAAACCTGGGGGGAGTCGTCGGCGTAGACCTCGGAGAAGATCCGCTCCGGGCCGGGCTGGGGCATCGCCCGGCAGAACGCCCGGATCCGGGAGCCGAGCTCGTCGGCCTCGGCGTCGACGCCGTCGAAGAACTCCGGCCCGACGCCGTGCCGGCGGGCCAGGTGCACCCGGACCCGCTCGATCGGGTCCTTCAGCTTCCACAGCTCCACCTCGTCGGCGAGCCGGTAGCGGGTGGCGTCGTCGGAGGTGGTGTGCGCGTCCATCCGGTAGGTGAACGCCTCGATCAGCACCGGTCCGTTGCCGGTGCGGCACTCCTCCAGCGCCCACCGGGTGACGGCCAGGCAGGCCAGCACGTCGTTGCCGTCGACCCGGACGCCGGGGAAGCCGTAGCCGCGGGCCCGCTGGTAGAGCGGCACCCGGGTCTGGCGGGTCAGCGGCACCGAGATCGCCCACTGGTTGTTCTGGCAGAAGAACACCAGCGGCGCGTCGTAGGCGGCGGCCCAGACGAAGCCCTCGTGCACGTCGCCCTGGCTGGTGGCGCCGTCCCCGAAGTAGCAGATGGTGGCCTCGCCGGACTCCGGATCACCGACCCGGGACTCGAACCGCTGGCCCATCGCGTAGCCGGCGGCGTTCAGGCACTGGTTGCCGATCACGATGGTGTACGGGTGGAAGCGGGTCCCGGAGGAGTCCCAGCCACCGTGATCGGTGCCGCGGAAGATCCCCAGCAGCTCGGTCGGGTCGATCCCGCGGGTCCAGGCGACCCCGTGCTCGCGGTAGCTGGGGAAGGCCATGTCGGTGGGCCGCAGCGCACGGCCGGAGCCGACCTGGGCGGCCTCCTGCCCGAGCAACGGCACCCAGATGCCCAGCTCGCCCTGCCGCTGCAGCGCGTTGCCCTCCCGGTCGGCCCGCCGGACCAGCACCAGGTCCCGGTACAGGTCCTGCAGCTCGGCGACCGACACGTCCTCGGCGTAGCGGTCGAACCGCTCGTCGGGCATCCGCTCGCCCTCCGGGCTGAGCAGCTGAACGAGCTCGGCGCCGCCCTCGTCGACCCCCTTCAGCCCGGCGACGACCTGAGCCTGGCTGGGCCGCGACCGGGGGTCGGTCGGTACCCACGCCTGCGGTTCCTCCACGGCGTACCTCCTCGGTGCCGTCGTCCGGCCGGGGTGACGGCGGACGACGTGGTGCCCGAACCGGATCCCGCACGGGGTGGGCGGACCCGGGACACGATGCGCGTCACCACGATCCTGGCACGCGACCGGGTGCCGGGGACAGGATCGCCCCGCGCCGGGCGGGTACGTGCGGAGCTGGCCGCACACGACGGCCCCGGCACCGTGGGTGCCGGGGCCGTCGGAGGACGCGGCGGGATCAGGCCCCGCGCGGGTCACCCGGGTTCGGCGGGAACGCCGGGGGCTGCTGCCCCTGGCCGCCGCCCTGGCCGGCCTGCGGGTAGTCGCCGGGCCGGTGCCCGTTGCCCCGGTCCGGGGGGTTTCCGGCAGCCGGCCGGCCCGGGGCCGGCGGGGTGGTGCCGGGGGCGCCGTAGCCGAACCCCGGCTGCGGGATGCCGGCGGCGTCCTTGGCCTTGCGGGTGGCGCCGCTGATCTGGTTCGTGTACTTGCCCTTCGTCTGCTTGTCGACGAACTGGGCCGCCTTGTCCAGGGCGCTACCGGCCTTGTCCGGGTTCGAGCGGGCGTAACGGCGGGCGGCCTCGGCCGCCCCCGCGAGAACGGTGAGTCGGCGGAACAGGGACATGTCGAACCTCCGTGAAAGGTGCCGTACCGGCTCGTCGGCGAGCCGAGGGCGATGGGACCACGGTAGGGGAACGGACGGCGTCCGGCTCGGGGTTCCCGGGCCCGCCGGTCCTGCCGGGACCGGACGACCGGGACCGACCGGGACGATGGCACGATCTCGGCCACCATCACGACTCCCCCGAGAGGCCCCGCATGACGCCGACGCGAGCGGGCCGGTCGTTCGCCTGGTTGGCGGCCGCCGCGCTGCTGCTGGCCGGTTGCGGCGTCGGCGGGGACGGCAGCGGCGGCACCGATCCGGGCGCCGCCGCCGGGATCGCGCCCGGCGCCGACGTCGTGGTCCCCCCGGTCGACGCGAACGACGCGCTGGCCGCGCGGGTGCCCGGCGAGATCCGGGCCGACGGACGGCTGACGATCGGCATCGAGCCGACCTACCCGCCGAACGAGTTCACCGCCCCGGACGGGACGACCGTCGTCGGCATGGGGGTCGACCTGGGCAGGGCGGTCGCGGACCGGCTCGGGCTGACCGCCGAGTTCGCCACCGGCCAGTTCTCCGGGATCATCCCGGGCATCCAGGGTGGCCGGTACGAGGCCGGGATCTCGTCGTTCACGGCGAACCCGGAGCGTGCCGCGGTCGTGGACATGGTCGGCTACTTCTCGGCCGGGACCAGCCTGGTGGTGCGGACCGGCAACCCGCTCGGTGTCCGGCCCGACGAGCTGTGCGGCCGGGCCGTCGGGGTGCAGGCCGGCACCGTCCAGGTGGAGGACGTCGCCGCCCGCAACGCCGACTGCACCGCGAGCGGCCGGGAGCCGATCGCGGTCACCGAGCTGCTGGCCCAGACCGACGTGACCCTCGCGCTGGCCACCAGCCGGATCGACGCGATGCTCGCCGACTCCCCGGTCGCGTCCTACGCCGTGACCACCACCGGCGGGATGGTCGAGGTCGTCGGAGCGCCCTACGACACCGCGCCGTACGGCATCGCCCTGAGCAAGGACCGGGGCGGATACACCGACGCCGTGCGCGGCGCACTGCAGACGCTGATCGACGACGGCACCTACCGGGCGATCCTGGACCGGTGGAACGTCGCCGACGGTGCGATCGGAACCGCGGAGGTCTCCGGATGAGCGACGGCCCGACGAGAGCCGAGCCGCGGGACGCCGTCCCGGTCCGGCACCCGCTGCGCTGGGTCGCGGTCGCGGTACTGGCCGTGCTGGCGTCGATGCTGGTCAACACGGTGCTGACGAACGAGAACCTGCGCTGGGACGTGGTCGGGGAGTACCTCTTCGCACCGCCGGTGCTCAACGGGCTCCGCAACACCCTGGTGCTGACCGTGCTGGCGATGGCGATCGGGCTCGTCGGCGGGGTCGTGCTGGCGGTGATGCGGCTGTCGCCGAACCCGGTGCTGTCCTCGGTCGCCGCGGTCTACCTGTGGGTCTTCCGCGGGACACCGCTGATCGCGCAGCTGCTGTTCTGGAACTTCCTGTCCGCGCTGTACCCGCAGCTCTCGCTGGGGATACCGTTCGGACCGGAGTTCGTCGTGTTCGACACGAACGTGCTGATCAGCCCGTTCGCGGCGTGCCTGCTCGGGCTCGGGCTGAACGAGGCCGCCTACATGGCCGAGATCGTCCGCGGCGGGATCGGCTCCGTCGGCCGGGGCCAGACCGAGGCCGCCGACGCGCTCGGCATGACCCGGGCCCAGACCCTGCGCCGGGTGGTGCTGCCGCAGGCCATGCGCGTGATCATCCCGCCGACCGGCAACGAGACGATCGGCATGCTGAAGACGACGTCGCTGGTCGTCGTGGTCGGGTACTTCGAGCTGCTCACCTCGGTGCAGCGGATCTACTCGGCGAACTTCCAGGTCATCCCGCTGCTGATCGTCGCCGCCGCCTGGTACCTGGCCCTGACGTCGTTGCTGACGCTCGGGCAGCGCTCGATCGAGCGCCGGTTCGGCCGCGGCGTCCCGGGGTCGGTGACCGGGACCGAGGGCCCGATGCTGCTGCGCACCGCGCGGAAGCTGACCGGCCGGAACTCCGGAGGTGCCGCATGACGCCGATGGTGGAGGCCCGCGGGGTCGGCAAGAGCTTCGGCGACGTCGAGGTGCTGCGCGGGGTTGACCTCGTCGTCGAGCCCGGACAGGTGTGCTGCGTGATCGGCCCGTCCGGGTCCGGCAAGTCCACGCTGCTGCGGTGCGTCAACCACCTCGAGGCGATCGACACCGGCCGGCTGTGGGTGGACGGCGAGCTGATCGGGCTGCGCGCGGCGGACGGGCGGCTGTACCGGCTCTCCGCGGCCGCGCTGAGCCGGCAGCGTCGCGACATCGGGATGGTGTTCCAGCAGTTCAACCTGTTCCCGCACCGCACCGCCGTGGAGAACGTGCTGGAGGCGCCGGTCGTCGTCCGCCGGGAACGGCGGTCCGACGCGCGGCGCGACGCCCTGGAGCTGCTCGACCGGGTCGGGCTCGCCGACCGCGCCGACGCCTACCCCGCGCAGCTGTCCGGCGGGCAGCAGCAACGGGTCGCGATCGCCCGCGCGCTGGCGATGCGGCCCCGGCTGATGCTGTTCGACGAGCCCACCTCGGCGCTGGACCCGGAGCTGGTCGGGGAGGTGCTCGACGTGATGCGCGAGCTCGCGGCCGAGGGCATGACGATGGTGGTCGTGACCCACGAGATGGGCTTCGCCCGCGAGGCCGGTGACACCCTGGTCTTCATGGACGAGGGCCGGATCGTCGAGTCCGGCGACCCGCGTGCGGTGCTCGCCGACCCGCAGGAGGAACGCACCCGGGCGTTCCTGTCGAAGGTGCTCTAGGAGCTAAGGAGCGTGGTTACCGGCCCATCCCGAAGAACTCCGGGTTCGGCCGCAGCGCGGTGAGGTGGGCGAGCCGGTTGGACATCGCGAACAGTGCGGTGATCGCACCGATGTCCCAGATCTCGTCGTCGGTCAGGCCCGCCGCCCGCGCCTCGTCCACATCGGCATCGGCCAACGCCTCGGACTGCCGGGCCACCAGCAGCGCCAGGTCGACGATCGCCCGCTGCCGCTCGGAGAGCTCCGCGGCGTACGGGTTGGACGCGACCCGGTCGGCGATCTCCGGGTCCTTGTAGCGGATCCGCAGGATCGCGCCGTGCGCCACCACGCAGTACGTGCAGTGGTTCGCCCCCGACGTGGCGACCACGACGAGCTCGCGCTCGGCCTTGCTCAGTCCGTCGTCGGAGTCCATCAGCGCGTCGTGGTAGTCGAGGAACGCCCGCAGCTCGGCGGGCCGGCGGCCCAGCGCCCGGAAGACGTTCGGGACGAAACCGGACCGCTCGGCGATCGCGCCGATCCGTTCCTTCAGGTCCGGCGGGAGGTCGTCGAGATCGACGTGCCCGAACCGGCTCACCTCGTGCCTCGAGGTCGCGGGGGTCGACATTCCCGCACGGTAGCCCGGCGGGACGGGGTGTGACGAGGCCGCCGCGACACCGCCCGCGCCACGACCCGCGTCACGGCCCGGTGCCGGTCCGGCGGCCGGGCCCCGGCCTCCGGAGGAGGCGGCGCGGATCGGGGCTTCTCGGGCGGCCCGGGATCCGGGATCATGTCTCGGCATGGGAGTCCCGGAGGAGGTACGCCGGCATCTCGCCACCTGGTGCGCGACGGTGCTCGGCGAACCCGAGCGGGAACACCGCCGGATCGGCTACACGACAGCGGGCGGCACCGTCACGATCCTGGACCGGCGGCCGCCGACGTTCCCGGAGCTGGGGGCGGCCTGGTCGTCGACGTCGCTGGCCCAGCTGCGGGCCGACGACCCGGAGCCGGGGAGCTGGTCGCTCTACATCCCGGCCGACCCGGCGTCCGGGCGGCGGTGGGAGCGCCGGGACCCGCCCGCGAACGACCCGTTCGTCCTGCTGGACCGGATCTCCGAGAGCGTCCGGGCCGCCGGGCCGGCCTGACGACCGGCCCGGACCGCCCGGCCGCGGTGCCGCTGCTTCGGCCGTCGACCGCCCGGCCTCAGTGCCGCTGCTTCGGCCGTCGACCGCCCAACCTCAGTCCTCCCGGACCGCCGGTGCCATCGCCGACGGTGTCGAGGGCCGCAACGACTCCGACCCGGTCGCCGACGCCGGCGGCCCGGTCCGCGGGGCAGGCACCTCGAGCGCCGGGCCCGCCCCCGTCTGCTGCGCCGGCACCGGGACGATCGGGGCATCGGCGGGCTCGGGCGCCTCGGCCGGCGGCACGGCGGGCGTCCGGTCCCCGGTGCCGCGCAGGAACCGGGCGGAGGCCTGGTTGAGCACCTCGACCAGGGTGGTCCCGGACGACGCGGCGCGGGACTCGCTGCCGACCACCGCCAGCAGCCGCGGCGCGGCCGTGGTCAGCAGCAGGTCGTCGGCCTGCAGCGCCCCGGCGCCGAGCACCACGACCAGGTCGGCGGCGTCGGCGGGCGGCAGCGCGGACAGCAGCCGCTGGACCGGGACCGGGTGCAGCAGCCCGAAACCGGGGGTGCCCGCGGTGGCGTCGGTGGCCCAGGCGCGGGCCAGGTCCGGTGCCGTCGTCGCGAGCTCGCCGAGCAGCGCGGACAGCTCGTCGCGGTCGGCGACCTCGCGACGGGCCCGCCCCAGCTCCTCGAGGGCGGTGGTGTAGGCCGCCGGGTCGTGCGCGCGCAGCGCCGCGACCGCGGCCGCGTGCTCGGGTGCCCCGGTGCCCACCGGCACCGCCGACTCCAGGCCTGCGGCCAGCCGCTCCAGCTCGTCGCCGGCCTCGGACGGGTCGCCGTGCTCGTCGTAGTCGACGATGGCGACGGCGACCCGCTCGGCGGCCGGCAGGTCCGGCACGGCGACCGGGGAGTCCTGCTGCAGGAACAGCACGTCGTGCCGCAGCGCGCCGACCGACCGCGCGGTCGCCGCGACCCGGTCCAGCATCTCGGTCATCGCGGGCAGATCCTCCGCCGAGCGCGGCAGCGCGAGCCCGAGGGCCGTGCACAGCCGGGCGATCTCGTCGTCCCGGCGGGCCAGGTCGAGATGGTTCACGATCGCCGCGACGTGGTCGAGCGTGTGCGGGGTGTCGCCGTCCACCCGGAACCGGCTCAGCGCAGGCTCCGCGTCCCGCTGGGCCTGCGGGCGGAAGTAGGTGCGGCTGCGGCCGCCGGCCTCCAGGAAGTCCAGGTACCCGCGGATCGTGTCGTCCGCGCCGTCCGGGAGCGGCTCCAGCGGCTCGACCACGGGGCCGGCGGCGAACCGGGCCCGGTCGTCGCGCTGGCGGGCGGCCAGTCCCTGCAGCTCCTCGAACTCGGTCCGCAGCCCGCCGTGCACCAGCCGCCCGACGACCTCGCGCAGCCGGTCCGCGTCCGGGGCCTCGGCCAGGATGCCGAGCGAGCGCCGCACGCAGCGGGCGACCTGGGTGACCGCATCCCGCCGGTCGGCGTCGAGCTCGCGCAGCAGCCCGGGCACCACCCGGGCCTCGGCGGTCTCGGCACCGGCCACGGTGCGCCCGGCCCGCTCGCAGCAGCCCGCGACGTCGGCCGGGGAGGGCAGGTCGGACGGTTCCGGCAGCTGCTGCCCGGCCCGGGAACCGGCGTCGGCACCCACGGTCGCGAGCAGCCGGCGCAGCCGGCTCAGGTCGGACGGGGCGAGCGCGGGCAGCCGGTCGACCACCCGGCCGGCGACGGCGGCCGGCAGCGCGGACCGGACGGCGTCCAGCCGCGCCGAGTCGTGGCCGGTCAGCAGCACCCGCATGCCGTATCCGGTGAGCTCGGCCAGTGCCCGGGCGAGCTCGTCGGCCTCGACGCCGGACAGCACGACCAGCGGCTCGCCACCGACGACGTCGAGCAGCGAGTCCGGGCGGCCGTCGTCGGCCTCGGACTGCGGCGGGACCGGCGACTCGAGCGACGCGGCGAGGGTCCGCAGCCCGGCAGGGATCCGGCCGGACCGGACCTCACCGGTGATCCGGGACGTCGCGGCCCGGACCGCCGGACCACGACTCCCGCTGCCGGCCAGTCGCTCGACGAACGCGACGAGCGACTCCGGGTCCGGAGTCTCGGACACCCGGCCATCGAGCATGTGGGCTCACACCTCCGCCGTGACACAGCACCGTCGTACTCGGGACGGCGCTCACGGTGTGTATCGCCGCGGGCCGCCCGGTGTTCCGCCCCCGGCGCTCGCACCGGCTGCGTCCCCGGTCACCGTCGTGACGATCCGCGACGGCCGGGCACCCGGACGGTGCACGCCGGGAACCCCCGCCGCATCGACGACGGGACACCGGTTCCCATCGGAGGCTACCCGGGACCCGGCCTGTACTGCGCCGATCCGTCGGCTTCCGGAAGGGACGCCACCCGGGCGGCCTCCGGCGTCCACACTCGGTGACCACGATCCGTCACGCACTGCTCCATCGGAGTGAAATACGCGCGGAGGGTGGCGCGACGAAGCGCCCCGCCCGAGTACGGGCGGGGCGCTTCGTCGGGTCCGTCAGGCTCCGAGGCGCTGCTTGAGGGCCTCGAACTCGTCGCGGATCGAGGTCGGCAGGTTGTCGCCGATCTTGGAGAACCACTCCTCGATCAGCGGGATCTCGGCCTTCCACTCCTCGATGTCGACGTTCAGCGCGGCCGCCACGTCGGCCGGGTCGGCGTCGAGGTTCTCCAGGTCCATCTGGTCCGGAGTGGGCACGTGACCGATCGGGGTCTCGACCGCGGCGGCCTTGCCCTCCATCCGCTCGATGCACCACTTGAGGACGCGGCTGTTCTCGCCGAACCCGGGCCAGAGCATCCGGCCGTCCTCGCCCTTCCGGAACCAGTTGACGTAGAAGATCCTCGGCAGCTTGTCCGCGTCGGCGCTCTTGCCGAGGTTCACCCAGTGCGCGAAGTAGTCGCCGACGTTGTAGCCGAGGAACGGCAGCATCGCCATCGGGTCGCGGCGGACCTGGCCGAGCCCGCCGGCCGCGGCCGCGGTCTTCTCCGACGACATGGTGGCGCCCATGAAGGTGCCGTGCTGCCAGCTGCGGGCCTCGGTGACCAGCGGGACCGTGGTCTTGCGACGGCCGCCGAACAGGATTGCCGAGATCGGCACGCCGTTCGGGTCCTGCCACTCCGGTGCGACCACCGGGCACTGCGCGATCGGCACGGTGTAGCGGGAGTTCGGGTGCGCGGCGTTGACGTCGGACCCGGGGGCCCAGTCGTTGCCCTTCCAGTCGGTGAGGTGCTCGGGCTCGCCCTCCAGCCCCTCCCACCAGACGTCGCCGTCGTCGGTCAGCGCGACGTTGGTGAACAGCGAGTTGCCCTGCTCGATCGTGCGCATCGCGTTCGGGTTGGTCTTCCAGTTGGTGCCCGGCGCGACGCCGAAGAAGCCGAACTCCGGGTTGATCGCGTACAGCCGGCCGTCGGCACCGAAACGCATCCAGGCGATGTCGTCACCGACGGTCTCGGCCCGCCAGCCCGGGATGGTGGGCTGCAGCATCGCGAGGTTGGTCTTGCCACACGCGCTCGGGAACGCGGCGGCGACGTAGTACGCCTTCTCCTCCGGGCTGATCAGCTTGAGGATCAGCATGTGCTCGGCGAGCCAGCCCTCGTCGTGCGCGATGGCCGAGGCGATCCGCAGCGCGTAGCACTTCTTGCCGAGCAGGGCGTTGCCGCCGTAGCCGGAGCCGTAGCTCCAGATCTCCCGGGTCTCCGGGAAGTGGCTGATGTACTTGGTCTCGTTGCACGGCCACGCGACGTCGGCCTGGCCCTCGGCGAGCGGGGCACCGATCGAGTGCAGCGCCTTGACCCAGCGGTCGCCGGCCGTGTCGAGCAGCGGGACGACGTGCGAACCCATCCGGGTCATGATCTTCATGGAGATCACGACGTACTCGGAGTCGGTGATCTCGACGCCGAGCATCGGGTCGTCCGAGTCGGTCGGGCCCATGCAGAACGGGACCACGTACATGGTCCGGCCCTTCATCGAGCCGCGGTACAGCTCGGTCATGGTCGCCTTCATCTCGGCGGGGGCCATCCAGTTGTTGGTCGGCCCGGCGCCGCGCTCCTCGGCGGTGCAGATGAAGGTCCGCTCCTCGACCCGCGCGACGTCGTCGGGGTCGGAGGCGGCGTGGAAGGAGTTCGGCTTCTTGTCGGGGTTCAGCCGGGTCAGGGTTCCGGCGTCGACCAGCCGGTCGGTGAGCCGGGTCCACTCCTGATCCGAACCGTCGCACCACACGACGCGGTCCGGGGTGGCCAGCTCGGCGATCTCCTGAACCCAGGCCGCGACGCCCTGGTTGGTGGTCGGTGCGTGGTCGATACCCGGAACGGTCGCTGCAGTCATGTCGTCCTGTTCTCCTCGCCGGCCCCGGTCCGCCTTCCGGGGGAACCACTGCGGGCCCCTACCGGAGAAGCACGGGCCCAGACGGAAATGGTGGATCCCGAGGCTACCCGTGGAATGGCGGCCTACCCATCGTCGGAGTTGAGAGGTCGGGCACAGCACCGATCATGTAAATCGATCCAGATGCCCTCTGACGACGGCATCGTCGTCCCTGGTGACGGGCATGCCACGCGAACGCGACCCGAGTCGGGCGACGGATTCGCCGCTCCCCGGCGAGAGCAATACGGAAAGACGCGGTCCGGCTCCGGAGAATGTCGTTCGCGAAGCCGGAACGACTCGCGTCAACGTATTGATGAAACGTTCTTTCGCATCACGAGTACCGAAGTGATGCCGACTGCCTCAGCGCGCGGCGGCGGTCGCCGCCGGAGCGGCCCGTGCGAGCTCCGGCACCATGATCGGGAGCCGGTGTGCGGTCACCTGCCAGTACCGGGCCTCCGGCTCCGCGGCCCGCCAGGCGTCGGCGAGCCGGGTCACGGCCTCCGGGTCGACCTGCCGGCGCGGCCGGGGCCGCATCCCGCAGCGCTCGCGCACACCCGCGTCGAGTGCCCGCCACGCGTCCCCGGCGGTGGTGTGCACGGTGACCTCCGGGCGCCCGCCCACGTCGTCCCCGAGCACCAGGGTGTAGGCGCTGACCAACTCGTACGGCACGGTTCGCTCCCACGGTCCGCAGTCCGACGGCGTCGCAGCCGTCCCGGTCGGCCGTAGTGAACCAGCCGGGGGACCCGGATCCGTCCGATCGAGGCCGGGCGGGCGCCGCGCGTCGCCGGAACCACTCCTGCGGGACGCCGGGTGGTCGCCCGTGCCGCTCACGAGTGGTCGCCGGGTGCTCACCGCGTGCGATCAACGGTGCGGATTCCGCGCCGTGTCGCCCGTGCCGTGCCCGCCTGCTCCGCGCCGGCGTCGATCTCGGCGGCGGCGGCCCGGTGGGCACGCCGGAGCCCGCGGCCCGCGAGCATCAGCACGCCCGCGACCAGCGTCGCGGCCACCCCGGCCGCGACGTCCACCCCGGTCACGAACGCCTCGCGTCCGGAGCCGAGCAGCTCGGCCGCCGGCCCGGGCGGCAGCGTCCCGGCAGCAGCGACCGCCCCGCCGAGGGTCTCCCCGGCCGCGGCGGGTGCACCGTCGGGCAGCGTCACACCGGCCCGGTAGACCGCGCTCAACACGCCGCCGACCAGTGCGGTGCCGAACACCGCACCGACCTCGTACGCCGTCTCGGACACCGCGGACGCGGCGCCCGCCTTCCGCGGTGGAGCGGCGGCGAGGATCGCGTCGTTGGTGACGGTCTCGGACAGGCCGATCCCCGCGCCGATCAGCACCGCCGCCGTCACCAGGAGCGCCACCGCGGAGTCGGCCCGCACCCACAGGCAGACCAGGTAACCGGCGAGCACCGTCGCCAGCCCGGCCGACACCAGCACGTGCAGCGGGAACCGGCGGGCGAGCCGGGCCGCGGCGAGACCCGCCGCGATCGTCACCAGGAAGCCCGGCAACAGCAGCAGCCCGGCCTGCAGCGGCGAGTGGCCGAGCACCAGCTGCAGGTACTGCGCGGAGAAGAACAGCAGTCCGGTCAGGCCGAACATGGTGGTCGCGTTGGCCAGGGCGCTGTGCCGGAGCACCGGCCGGGCGAACAGTTCCAGGTCGATCAGCGGGGTGCGTCCGGACCGCACCCGTCGACGGCAGTGCGCGACGAACCCGGCCGCGGACGCCACGCCGACGACCGCGGCGAGCCCGGCGCCGGGGGTCGGCCCGTCCGCACCGACGAGCTTGACGGCCAGCGCCAGCGGCCCCATCGCCAGCAACGACAGCAGAACGCCCACCAGGTCGAGCCGGTCCGGGTTCGGCTCCCGCGACTCGGGCAGCAGGACCGGTGCGACCAGGAGCATCAGCGCCATCGGGGGCACGCTCATCACGAAGATCGAGCCCCACCAGAAGTGCTCCAGCAGCACCCCGCCGACGATCGGGCCGAACGCGGCGCCCGCCGCGAACCCGGTCGCCCAGACGGCGAGCGCGAGCCGCCGATGGGTCCGGTCGACGAAGACGGTGCGCAGCAGGGCCAGCGTCGAGGGCATCAGCATCGCACCGAACACGCCGAGCAACGCCCTGGCCGCGACGAGCTGCGCGGCCGACGTCGCGAATCCGGCGGCCAGCGACACCAGCCCGAACCCGGCGACACCGATCATCAGTAGCCGCCGTCGGCCGATCCGGTCGCCGAGGGTCCCCATCGTGATCAGCAGGCCGGCCAGCACCAGGGGGTAGCTGTCGACGACCCAGAGCAGCGTCGACGCGTCCGGGCGCAGCGCGGCGCTGAGCGCGGGCAGCGCGACGCCGAGCACCGTGTTGTCGATCGACACCAGCAGCGTGGGGATCGACAGCACCGCCAGGGCGAGCCAGGCGCGCACGCCGGGCCGGTCCGGCGCGACCGCCGGGGTCCGGGTGGTGACGGCGGGGGTCATCTCGTGCTTCCTCTCGAGGCGTGACTATACCGTCCGGACGGTACAGTCCTCGACCCGGTCCAGGCCACCACCCGCGGCACGGGTGAGCCGGAACACCGCCCCTAGACTGCGCGGATGGCCGGCCGGGGACAGCGCAACGAGAACGCCCCGGGCCCGGCACGCGACCGGGTGCTCGACGCGTACGAGACGCTGCTGATCGAGCAAGGCCCGGCCGGCGCCACCCTGGACGCCGTCGCCGCGAGCGCCGAGGTGTCCAAGGGCGGGCTGCTCTACCACTTCGCGTCCAAGGAGTCGCTGGCCACCGGGCTGCTCGACCGCCTGCGCGAGCGCAGTGCCGTCGACGCCGAGCTGATGCGCGCCGACCCGCACGGCGCGGTGGCCTACTACCTGCGGACGTCGGTGCCCGGAGGCGCGTCCCCGGCCGGGCTCACCCGCACCTACCTGGCCACGCTGCGGATCGCCGACGGCAGCACGGTCGGCGCGGGCGCCCGCGCGGCACTCGCCGACGTGGACGCCGACGGCCTGGCCGCACTGCGCACCGAGATCGACGACCCGGTGCTGGCCTGGCTGGTGCAGCTCGTCGGCGACGGCCTCTACCTGCGCACCCTCACCGGTGCCCCGCTGACCGGCGGGGTGCCCCCGGAGGAGCTGCACGACGCGCTGCGCCGGCTGCTCGGAGGCACTCCCCGGAACGACTGACCGGCCCGCGCGCGTAGCGCGCAGGAACGGTCGCGCACGGTAGGCTCGGGCACTGCTCGCGTACGGGGGAGGGGGCCACGGTGCAGGGAACCGGCAGCTATCTGGCGCTGGTCCTGGTCGGAGTGCTGATCACGGTCGGCGTCGGCCAGATCCTGCTGCGCTCCGGTCAGCCGTTCCTGGAGGACGTCTTCCAGAACAACGAGACGGCGCACTCGATCAACCGGCTGCTGGTGGTGCTGTTCCACCTGCTGACCCTCGGCGTGCTCGGGATGATCTCGATCATCCCCGTCCCGTCCGACGCCGGACCCGCACAGACGATCGTGTTCAAGATCGGCGTCGTGCTGCTGCTGGTGGGGATCGCCTACGGCGTCTCGATGCTGGTGCTGCTGCGGATCCGCGAGCGCCGCAGGCAGGCGGCGGTCTCCGCGGCGATCGACGAGAAGATGGCCGAGCAGCGCCAGGGGCAGGGCAGGGGCGGGCGGTTCCGCCGCGGTGGCGCGGTCGGGCCGGACGGCGAGTCCGCCCAGGCCCCCTCCGAGCAACCCGAGGACTGAGACCTCCCCCTCCTCGCCGCTCGCGTTGTGGAGCCTTGATGCGAGTTCGGGCTGGACGTGACCGTGTCACGCTCCGGTCAGGCGCTGCACCAGCGCGCCGAGCAGACCGAGCGGGTCCGGGTCGTCGTCCGGCGCCCGCAGCGCGGCCGGCCCGTCGAGGACGGTGACCCGGTCGGCGAACCCGTCGGCGTCCAGGTCGGTCCACAGCGACATCCCACCCGTCCCCTGCACGAGCAGGGTGTCCGGCACGCCGTCGCCGTCGGCGTCCCGGGCGGCGGACCCGGCGATCGGGACCGCCGCGCCCGGCCGCAACAGCTCGTCCGGGTGCGGGGCACGGGGGACCGGCACGCCGGCCCACCAGGCCGGGCCGGGCCGGGACCAGGTCCAGCCCGCGGCCGCACCGGTCACCGCCACCGTCCCCCACGGACCCCGACCCGGGGGCCCGGGACGCGGAACCGCACGCCCCGGCGCCGGATCAGGCCACACGACCGGCACCCCGGCGCACCGCCGCGACCGCCCCGTCCGGCCGCGGGCCGGTCACCCCGGCGGCCCGCTCGGCCTCCAGCGACCGTCGCACCAGCTCCCGTTCCGCGGCCACGGTCACCGCCGCACCCACCCGCTCGGCCAGCGCTCGCGCCCGGACACCCCGGACGGCGTGGATCCGGGCCAGCACCGCGGCCCCGGCCAGGAGCAGCGCCCCGGCCAGCACCAGCAGCGTCGCCCACCCGCTGCCCGGCCATGCCCGCCCGATCCCGCCCACGCCCGACAGCACCGACCCGGAGAGCAGGCTCCCCGGGAGCACGGCGCCGGGCACGACGACACCGGCCGTCCCGGCACCGGGCGGGCGCCGGCCCGTGTGCCCCCGGCGGGCCGGGCGGCGGACCACCGGACCGGGCAGCACCGCAGCGGCAGCATCGACCAGCACCACGGCGCCACAACGTTCGGTGATCGCGGCCACGCCGACAGTCGCTCGAACGGGGGTGATTCCCGACACCCGACTCGGGTCGGGGGTGACCGTGTGCCATGCACGGGACCGGGCCCGCGCCCGCCGCACGGGCGGTCCCGCGAGCCGGGCCCAGCCGTCGTCGAGGGTCCGGCCCGGGGCCGTCAGCGCGGACGTCCACCACGTCCGGTCGCAGGCCCGTCGCGGGTCAAGCCCCGCCTCCGCCACCACGGCCGTGAGCTGCGCGGACAGTGTTACGGCGCAGTCCATCCGGGCCAGCGCCAGCGCCGGGCGGAGATCGCTTTCCGGGGCACTGCGGGCCAGTCGGGTGCGCGTCGTCGGCATGCGGCAGAGTCTCCGGGGCCGGGCCGGGACGGGGATGAGTAGGAACACCGAAACCGGCCGCCGGGCCCTCGGCGCGGGTGAGCAGCGGCGCCGCGAACCGCACGGAGAGTTCCGAACGAAACCACCGTCCGGGGCAACCCCTCGGGGCGACCACGCGTCAGAGCAAGTGGGTCCACCCCCTTGTTCGGCACGAGAACCGCAACCAGACCGTGACACCGTCGTTGGACGAGTAGAGCGGAACTGTATGGAGGAAGTGTGAGCGCCGTTACGCCCGCCCGCCCGGCCGTCACGCCCGAGTCGAGCGCGCCCGCGCGCCCGGGCCACCAGACCGGCTCCGGCGTGGGACAGACGCCCCTCCCGGCGAGTCCTGCCCGTGGCAACACCGGTGCACCCCGCACCCCGCAGCCGGAGGGTCCGGAGGGCTTCCGGCGCCCGCGGCCGCGGCCGGCGCCCCGCCGCAGCCCCAACCCGTCCGTCTCGGTGATCGTGCCGACCCGCAACGAGTCGCGGAACCTGGAGATCGTGCTGCCGGCCATCGCCGCGGTGCGCCCGGCCGTGCACGAGGTGCTCGTGGTGGACGGCAACTCCACCGACAACACGGTCGCCGTCGCCCGGCGCACGCTGCCCTGGTCGCGGGTGATCACCCAGACCCGCAAGGGCAAGGGCAACGCGATGGCCTGCGGTTTCACCGCCGCCACCGGGGACGTCATCGTCATGTTCGACGCCGACGGCTCGGCCGACCCGAACGAGATCCCGGCCTTCGTCGAGAAGCTCGTCGCCGGCGCCGACTTCGCCAAGGGCAGCCGGTTCCGCAAGGGCGGCGGCTCGGACGACATCACGCTGCTCCGCAAGACCGGCAACGCCGGCCTGAACGGCGTCGCGAACCGGCTGTTCGGCACCACCTACACCGACCTCTGCTACGGCTACAACGCCTTCTGGGCGGACCTGCTGCCGCAGCTGGAACTGCCGGACCCGGCGGCTCCGCAGCCGGAGGACGGCTCGATGCTCTGGGGCGACGGCTTCGAGATCGAGACCGTGCTCAACTGCCGGGTCGCCGCGGCGGACCTGACCATCGCCGAGGTGCCCTCGGTCGAGCGCGAGCGCATGTTCGGCGAGACCAACCTGCGGACCTTCGCCGACGGCACCCGGGTGCTGCGTACCCTGATGGCCGAGCACCGTCGCATGGAGCAGCGCCGCAGGTCGTCGGGTTACGCCCGCTAGACCCGCTCGGCACTGCCCCGAGATCACGGCACCACCCGGTCGCGGTACCCCGCGGCGTGCCATGACCCGAGGAGCGAGGACATCGTGAGCGCCCTGCCGACCGCCACCGTGGTCGTCTGCGTCTACACCGAGAAGCGCTGGTTCGACATCAAGGCCGCGGTCGAGTCGGTGGCGGCCCAGTCCGCCGGGCCGGACGGCACAGCACCGCTGGAGACGATCGTCGTCGTCGACCACAACGACCGGCTGCTGGAGCGTGCCGAGCGCGAGTTCGGCCCCGGCGGCGTGGTCGTCGTCCCGAACGACCGCACCCAGGGCCTGTCCGGCGCCCGGAACACGGCCGTCGACCTGGCGTCCGGCGAGGTCGTCGTCTTCCTCGACGACGACGCCGCGGCCCGCCCGGGCTGGCTGTCCGCGCTGCTGGCGCCCTACGAGGACCCGGACGTGATCGGCGTCGGCGGGATCGCGCACCCGAAGTGGCCGGACGGCCGCCCGCGCACCCTGCCCGGCGCCGCGCCCGGCGACACCGACGCGACCGGTGAGCTGGACTGGGTCGTCGGCTGCACCTACACCGGCCAGCCGGTCGAGCGGGCCGAGATGCGCAACCTGATGGGCTGCAACATGTCGTTGCGGGCCGAGGTGTTCAAGCGGGTCGGCGGGTTCGCCGAGGGCATGGGCCGGATCGGCAAGAACCCGCTGGGCTGCGAGGAGACCGAGCTCTGCATCCGGGCCCGGCAGGCCTACGTCGCCGACGGCCGGTCGCCGCGGATCCTGTTCGAGCCGGAGGCCGCGGTGGACCACCGGGTGTCCGACGACCGGGTGTCCTGGCGCTACCTGCTGCGCCGCGGCTGGGCCGAGGGGATCTCCAAGGCCGCGGTCTCGAAGGTCGTCGGGACCGGGGACTCGCTGTCCGCCGAGGGCAGCTACGCCCGGAAGGTGCTCCCGGCCGGCGTGCTGCGCGAGGCGCGGGACCGCAACCCGGCCTCCGCGGCGGCGATCGTCGCCTGCTTCGGGGTCACCGCGGCCGGTTACGTCCGCGGCCGGCTGCCCGGCGCGACCGCGCACGTGCGGATGCCCGCCGCCGGCGGGAACGGCAACGGTGCCTGAGCCGGACACCGCCGCGCCCCGCGACACCCGGATCCGCAGCTTCGTCCACCAGCGCAGTCGGCTCTCCGACGGCCAGCAGGCCGCATGGGACAGGCTCTGGACGGTCTGGGGCGACGAGGTCGCGGACCTCGTCGCCGGGCTGCGGCCGTGGGACCCGCACGCCGCGTTCGGGCGCCGCGCCCCGGTGGTCCTGGAGATCGGGCCGGGTATGGGGGAGACGACGGCCGCGCTGGCCGTCGCCGAGCCGGACGTCGACCACGTCGCCGTCGAGGTGTACGAGCCGGGACTGGCGCAGCTGCTGATGCGGATCTCCGATCTCGGCCTGACCAACCAGCGGCTGCTGCGCGGGGACGCGGTCGAGCTGCTGGAGCAGGTCGTCTCCCCCCGGTCGCTGGACGGCCTGCGGATCTTCTTCCCGGACCCGTGGCCGAAACGGCGGCACCACAAGCGGCGGCTGATCCAGCCGGACTTCGTCCGGCTGGCGGTCTCCCGGGTCGTCGAGGGCGGGCGGGTGCACCTCGCCACGGACTGGCCGCACTACGCCGAGCAGATGCGGAGGGTGTGCGATGCGGAGCCGGCGCTGCGCCCGGATGCCGCCCTCCCGGTGGGTCCGGACGGCTGGCAGGTGCGCCCGGACGAGCGGCCCACCACGAAGTTCGAGACCCGGGCGCGGCTCGAGGACCGTCCCGTGCGGGATCTCGTCTACACGGTCGCTCACGAATGTGCCGAAACTGACACACGGAGAGTGACCGATTAGGCTCGGGGTGCCCCCGACTTGGATCCCCGCCCGAGTGACTCCCTAAGGACGCCTGTGACGACGGTGGAGCACGCCGCGAGCACGCAGCCCGCCCGCCGGCCGGCCGGTTTCCGGCCCAGCCCGACACCACGTGACCCGGCAACCGGGCCCGCTCACGGCGACGACGAACCGGAGACCCGGGCGGTCACCCGGGTGTCACCGTCCGAGGCCGCCCCGACCGCGGCGACACCGACGGCGGCGACACCGACGGCGGCGACACCGACCGCGGTCGTCCCGGCCGCCGCTCCCGCCGCTGAGCGAACCACCCTCGCCGTCGCGCTGCCCGAGGGCACGACCGTCGCCGTCCCGCGACACGGCACACCGCCGTCGGCGCCGGAGGCGACGACCGTCGCGACCCGGCGCCCGGACGGTCCCGCGGTGGCGGCCACCACCGTCGTCGAGGCCCGGCCGGCCGCCTGCCCGGTCACCGGGCACGGCCGCTCCGGCGGCCACCCACCGCCGCCCGGCGTCCCGGACGAGCGCGCACCGGAGCCGGTCGACCCGGCCGCCGCCGAGGAGTTCCTGCGCCAGGTCTACGCCGAGACCGAACCGGAGATGCCGTTCACCGAGCGGCTCCGGCAGGTGCGCGGCGAGATCGACCGGACCGGGCTCTACAGCCACACCGGTCACGAGCTCGTGTTCGGTGCCCGGGTCGCCTGGCGGAACTCGGCCCGCTGCATCGGCCGCCTCTACTGGAAGTCGCTGCAGGTCCGCGACCTGCGCCGGCTGCACGACCCGGCCGACGTCGCGCAGGAGAGCGTCGGGCACCTGCGCGCGGCGACCCGGGACGGCCGGATCCGGCCGACGATGACCGTCTTCGCGCCGGACGGCCCCGGCCGGCCCGGCCCACGGATCCGCAACGACCAGCTGATCCGCTACGCCGGGCACCGCAACGCGGACGGCACCGTCACCGGGGACCCGGCGCAGGCCGACTTCACCGACCACGTGGTGGGTCTGGGCTGGCCCCGCCCGCAGCCGCGCGGCCGGTTCGACGTGCTGCCGCTGCTGATCACCGGTGCGGACGGGCGGTCCCGGCTGTTCGACGTCCCGCCGGACGCCGTGCACGAGGTCCTGCTGCGGCATCCGGACCTCCCGTGGTTCGCCCAGCTGGGGCTGCGCTGGCACTCGGTCCCGGCGATCAGCAACATGCCGCTGGAGATCGGCGGCGTCACCTACCCGGCCGCGCCGTTCAACGGCTGGTACCTCGACACCGAGATCGGCGCGCGGAACTTCGCCGACACCGACCGCTACGACCTGCTGCCCGAGATCGCCCAGCGGCTCGGGCTGGACACCCGCTCGGTGCGCACCATGTGGAAGGACCGGGCGATGGTCGAGCTGACCCGCGCCGTCATGTTCTCCTTCGACGCCGACGGCGTCACGATGGCCGACCACCACACCGAGGCCGAGCGGTTCCTCACCCACCTGGCCCGCGAGGAGTCCGCGGGGCGGAGCTGCCCGGCCGACTGGAGCTGGATCGTGCCGCCGATGTCGGGGGCGCAGACCCCGGTGTTCCACCGCTACTACGACGAGCCGGACCCGCAGCTGCGCCCGGCGTTCCTCGAGCCGACCCGGACGCCCTGAGCCGGCAGGGATCGAGCCGGAGGTCAGGCCGGTGGGGGCGCCGCGAGGCCCGGCACCTGCCGGGTCCGGCCGCGGAACTCGGCCACCACGGCGCCCTCGGCGGTGCGGACCGTGACGTCGTAGAGCCCGGCCCGCCCGGCCAACGACCGCTCGACGGCCTCCGCGCTCAGCACGTCCCCGCTGCGGGCCGGCGCCACGAACGCGATGTCCGCGCCGGTGGCCAGCGCGGACACGCCGTAGGCGTTGCAGGCGTAGGCCATCGCGGTGTCGGCCAGCAGGAACAGGTAGCCGCCGTGGCAGACCCCGTGCCCGTTGGCGTGGTCGGTACCGACCGTCATCGTCGCGACCGCCCGGCCGGGCCCGACCGAGGTGACGTCCACCCCGGCCGCCCGGGCGGCCCGGTCCGCGGCCCGCATCGCGGCCGCGCTCTGCTCGGCGACCCGCTGCGGGTCGGGACTCTCGGTCACGGGTCCCAGTGTCCGCCATTAGGCTCGCCCCCATGAGCACTGGGGCGATGTCGGTACCGGGCCAGGCGGGGCGCGGGGCGCCGACCGGCCCGCTGGAACGGGTGCTGCTGGTCTGGGACGCACCCAACATGGACATGAGCCTCGGATCGCTGCTCGGCGCCCGCCCCACCTCGGCCTACCGCCCCCGCTTCGACGCCGTCGGCCGCTGGCTGCTGGACCTGGCCGGAACCGAGACCGAGGCGGAGGCGTGCGTGTTCACCAACGTCGCCCCGGGCAGCATCGAGATCGTCCGGCCGTGGGTCGAGGCGCTGCGCAACGTCGGTTTCGCCGTCTTCGCCAAGCCGAAGACCAGCGAGGACTCCGACGTCGACGACGACATGCTGGCGCACATCGACATGCGCGCCGGCGAGGGCCGGCTGCGGCACGTCGTCGTCGCCTCCGGGGACGGGCGCGCGTTCAGGGAGCCGCTGGAGAAGCTGGTCGAGGTCGGCACCGACGTCACGGTGATCGGCTTCCGGGAGTACGCCGGGTTCGCGACCTCCTCCGAGGTGATCTCGTTCCTGGACCTGGAGGACATCGACGGGGTGTTCCGCGAGCCGCTGCCCCGGGTCTCGCTGGACACGCTGCCCGACGAGGGCGCCTGGCTGCCGCCGTTCCGGAGCCTGCGTTCGCTGCTGGAGCGCCGGTGACCGCCCCGATCACGGTCCAGCGGCTGACCGCGCCGGTCGCGCTGTCCTGCGCGCCCGGCTTCCCGGTCGTCCGGGACGCGGTGCTGGACGTGGACGACACCGGCCGGATCGCGTACTTCGGCCCCGCCCCGCAGGCCCCCGCCACCGATGCCACGGTCCGGCCGCTACCCGGCCTGCTGATGCCCGGGATGGTCAACACGCACTGCCACACCCCGATGTCGGTGCTGCGCGGGATGGGCGGCGACCTGCCGTTGATGCCCTGGTTGACCGGGGTGATGTGGCCGGCCGAGGCGCTGCTGACCGAGGCCGACGTCCGCGCCGGCATGCTCGCCGGCTGCCTGGACCTGCTGCGCACCGGATGCACCACCAGCGTCGAGATGTACTTCTTCACCGACGCCCTGGCCGACGCCGTGCGCGCCGCGGGCTCGCGGGCGGTGCTCACCCCGGGGATCATCGCCGCGCCCGGCTGGGACCGGCTGGGGACCTGGGAGCAGATGCGCGACGACATCTCGTCGCGGATCGACGCGCACGGCCTGATCCCGGACCTCGACGGCCGGATCGAGTACGGCTACGGCCCGCACTCGGCGTACACGCTGCCGGACGGGGCGATCGCCTCGGTGTCCGAGCACGCCCGCGAGCGCGGGGCGCTGGTACACACGCACATCGCCGAGTCGCTCGGCGAGGACGCGCACCTGCGCGGCGAGCACGGCTCGGTCCCGGCGATGCTCGACGCCGACGGCGCGCTCGGCGGCCGGATGCTGGCCGCGCACTCGGTGCACCTGTCCGACGCCGACATCGACACCTTCACCCGGCACGGCGTCGCGGTGGCGCACTGTCCCGGCTCGAACGCCAAGCTGGCCTCGGGCACGGCACGGCTGCTGGACCTGCGCCGATCCGGGCTGCGGATCGGGCTGGGCACCGACGGTCCGGCCTCCTGCGACGACCTGGACCTCTGGTCCCAGGCCCGGCTGGCCGGCCTGCTGGCCCGGGTCGGGTCCGACGACGCGGCCGCGCTCACCGCCGCCGACGTGCTGCTGATGGCCACCGCGGACGCCGCGCACGCGATCGGTCGCGACGACCTGGGCGTCCTCGAGGCCGGGCGGCGGGCCGACGTGGTGCACGTGGACACCGACGACACCGCCTTCGTCGCGCCGGAGGACGACGCCCAGCTGGTCTCCAACCTGGTGTGGGCCGGCGGCTCCCGGCTGGTCCGCGACGTGTGGGTGGGCGGCGAGCAGGTCGTCGAGGAGGGCGAGCCGACGAGGGCGGACCGTCGCGAGGTCCTCGCCGACCTCCGCGCCGTCTCCACCCGCCTGCGCTCCGCCCTGGCTCCCTGACTGTCCCGCACCGCGGGGGAAGGGCGCGGGGTCAGGGGCCCAGGAGGGTGGCCAGGTAGGGGTCGGTGAACCGGTGGTCCGGGTCGAATCGGTCCCGGGCGGCGCGGAAGGCCTCCCACCCCGGGTAGGCGACGGCCAGTTCGTCCGGGCCCCAGGCGTGCCGGGTGGTCCAGCAGGGCCGGCCGCCGGCGTCCTCGCAGACCGCGGCGGCGAGCCGGCGCACCGGCTCCTGGTCCGCGCCGCGGGTCCGGATCCGCAGGTAGGCGGTGTCCCGCCCGGACGCGGGGTGCACCAGGCCGGTCTCGGACCGCCCGGTGCGCACACGCACCGGGCGCAGCTCCCGGCCGCGAGCGGCCACCGCGGCACCGAGCTCGCGCAGCACCCCGCCCACCGCCGCGTCCGGGATCGCCCACTCGGACAGGTCCGGATCCCACGGCTGCGGGTCCGGCAGCACCTCGTGTGGCGGGCCCTCGGTCCCCGGCGCCCAGCGCTGCGGCGGTGGCCAGGACGACCGCGACGACCACCACGACGTCGCCAGCCGGGACACCGCGCGCCCCCACGACTCGGCGCCGCGCTCGGTGGCCTCCGGCTCGTCCGCGCCGACCGGATCGGCCCAGCGGGCGACCGCCTGCCCGCTGTGCACCGCCACGTCGCACTCGGTCCAGGCGTGTCCGGCGAGGAAGCCCTCGGCGAGCAGCTCGTCGGTGCGGGCGGCCCGCTCGTGCACGCGCAACCGGCGCAGCGGCACCGTGCGCAGGTCCACCGCGGTCAGCACGCCGAGCGCGCCGAGACCGCACCGGACCGCCTCCAGGTCCGGACCGTCGGTGACCTCCCGGACCCGGCCGGCGCCGTCGACCAACCGGGCCGCGCGGACCTGCGCCGACAGCGAGCCCTCGCCGGGCGCGCCGCCGTACATCCCGAGCTGGACCGCACCCCCGACGGTGGCCCGCGGGGCGTCGGGCACCGTCGCCGGTGCCCGGCCGGCGGCCGCGAGCGCGGCGCACAGCGCGGCGATCGTCTCCCCGGCCCGCACCCGGACCGTCCCCTCGCCGGCCGGCAGCTGATCGTCACCGGCCGTCATGTCGACGATGCCGGTGAGCGCCGAGGCGTCCAGCAGCACGTGGTCGGTGCGCACCAGCGGCCCGGGCACCCGCCCGCCGGCCCCGGACGGCCGCACCGGGGTGCCGCGCTCCGCCGCGCGGCGGACCGCCGTGGCGACTCCGGCCTCGTCCAGCGGACGGTCGGTCCGGCGGGGGCCGGCCGCCGCGGCGTCGATACTCATCCATCGGAGGGTAGAGCGCGGGGCGGCACCGTGCGGCGCGACGCCCCGCGGCTCCGGTGCCGGCGTGGCGCCGTCAGAGCGGTGGACGACGACGTCCGGACGCCTCTTGTGACGGCACCGGCCGACCGTTACGGTCACACTCCGTGGCGATCATGTTGCGCCACCCGGGTTCGGGCCGACGTCGTCCCGGGCTCCCCGCGTCGCACCGTCCGGAATCGCGCTCCCCACGGTTCCGGCCCGTCGCGACGACCGCCTCCGGCATCGCACGACCGTGCCGGGGGCGCGCGCGTGCGAGGGCCGGGCCCCGGTCGGCTCCCTCCGACCCGGCCGCCCGGCCCTCGCCTCGCGTGCTGACGGCCCTGCTCCCCAGCCGGCCGTCACCCACCCCGCGGCCCAAGGTCTCCGCGGGACGTCCTGCCCACCCGCGCCGGCCCGTCCCGGCCCCCACCGGGTCGAGCTCCTGCGACGTGCGGGTCGTGCCCCGGCCGGCATCCCCGACCGGCCGGGCGTCGTGCCGTCAGGCGCTGTGGCTCAGCCGGTGCCGTCCGGCCCCGCCCAGCAGGTCGGCGATCGCCGCCCGGTCGGCGGCCCGCTCGGCGTCCCGGCGGCGGCGCAGCATCGCCAGGGCCGCGTCGCCGGGCTCGGCGGCCGCCCGTCCGGTGGGCCGTCCGCCCGGTCCGGCGGGTGCCGGCACCGCCGGCTCGGTGTGGAACGCGGCGACCGCGTCCGCCGTCCCGGCCCCGGAGCGCCGGGGAGTGGTCCGGACCGTGCCGCGGTGGACGCGACGGACCGCGCGGCCGGAGGCCCCGCCGCGCTGGCGCTCGCGCCAGCCGCCGACCGTCAGCGCGTGGAAGATCGGCGTCTCGTCCTCGATCTCGGCGTGCATCTCGTGCCGGCCCGGGAACGGCCAGCCGTTCCCACCCTGCCCGGCACGCCGCCGCCGGACCGACGACTCGAGGCCCCTGTCGAACTCGTGCACCCGCCCTACCTCCTGCTCCCTGACGTCGTCGTGGGTCGGTATCGGCTAGACCGTGCATCGCACCGGACGTACCGCCGTTCAGCCCACTCACCCGGACAACGGGTGACACCCGAGCGGGGAAACGGCCGCCGCGCCGTCGTTACAGCCTTCCGGCAGGTTCCGCTCGGACGGGTGGCGTAGCCGCACTGTCACACTCCGTGGAGGACACGGAGCGTGCACATTCGGCGCTCTTGTGGAGCAGTGCGTGACCGTCTCCCGACGGTCACGCCGTCCGGTGCGAGCCCGGGGAACCCTTGTTCCGCAGGTGATCCCGGCATCTGCGCGCACGGTGACCGGGACACCACCTGTCGGTGTCGAGGCAGCCCTTCGGATCGTCCACTACACGGGTGTCGTTCGACGGAACGTGACCGGAATCGGTCGGCACTGCTCCGTCGGCACGGACGCTGGGCCGTCCGTGCCGATCCGTCGAGCAGCGGGACGGGTGGTCCACGGGCCTCCGGAACGGCTGCCGCACCCCGGCGTCGCGGGGCCCGGCGGGGCGCCGTGACCGGTGGCACGATCGGCGGCGTGCGATACCTCGTCACCGGAGCGACCGGCTACATCGGTGGGCGCCTGGCGCCCCGGCTGCTGGGCCACGGGCCGGAACCCGATCTCGTGCCGGACCCGGCCGGGGGGCCGGTGACCGTGCGCTGCCTGGTCCGTGACCCGGACAAGCTGCGCGACGTGCCCTGGGCCACCGACGCCGAGGTCGTCCAGGGGGACCTGCTCGACCCGACGAGCGTCCGGGAGGCCTGCCGGGACGTCGACGTCGTCTACTTCCTGGTGCACTCGCTGTCCGACGACGACTTCGCCGCCACCGACCGGCGGGCGGCGCTGATCCTCGGCGAGGCCGCCCGGGAGGCGGGCGTGCGCCGGATCGTCTACCTGGGCGGGCTGCACCCGGACGGTCCGCTGTCGGCGCACCTGGCGTCCCGGGTCGAGGTCGGCGAGACGCTGCTGCGGTCCGGCGTGCCGACGGTGGTGCTGCAGGCCGCGGTGATCCTCGGCTCCGGCTCGGCCAGCTTCGAGATGCTGCGGCACCTGACCGAGCGGCTGCCGGTGATGGTGACCCCGAGCTGGGTGCACAACCGGATCCAGCCGATCGCGGTGCGCGACGTGCTGCGGTACCTGATCAGGGCCGCGGAGCTGCCGCCCGAGGTGAACCGGACGTTCGACGTCGGCGGGCCGGAGGTGCTCACCTACCTCGACATGATGCAGCGCTACGCGAAGGTCGCGGAGCTGCGGCGGCGCCGGGTACTGCCGGTCCCGTTGCTCACACCGGCGCTGTCCGCGCACTGGGTCAACATCGTCACCCCGGTGCCGAAGTCGATCGCCGCGCCGCTGATCGAGTCGCTGGTGCATGAGGTGGTCTGCTCCGAGCAGGACATCCTCGGCCACATCCCGGACCCGCCGGAGGGCCGGATCGGCTACGACCGCGCGGTCCGGCTGGCACTGGCCCGGATCACCGACGCCGAGGTGGAGACCCGATGGTCCGGCGCGACGGTGGAGAACGTGCCGTCGGACCCGCTGCCCAGCGACCCGGACTGGGCGGGCGGCCGCGTCTACCTCGACGAGCGCGAGCAGCAGAGTGCGGCGGCCCCGGCCCGGCTGTGGGCCGTGGTGGAGGGCATCGGCGGCGAGCGCGGCTGGTACTCGTTCCCGCTGGCCTGGTCGGTGCGCGGCTGGATGGACCGGGCCGTCGGCGGGGTGGGCCTGTCGCGTGGCCGCCGCGACCCGCACGACCTGCGCACCGGCGACGCGCTGGACTGGTGGCGGGTCGAGCGCCTGGTCGAGCCGCACGACGACGAGTGGGGCCCCGACGCCGAGGCACTGCTGCGGCTGCGCGCCGAGATGAAGGTGCCCGGCCGGGCGTGGCTGGAGATGTCGGTGCGCCCGCGCCCGGGCGGGTCCAGCTACCACCAGCGAGCGGTGTTCATCCCGCACGGCCTGCCCGGCTACCTCTACTGGTGGTCGGTGGCCCCGTTCCACGGGATCGTCTTCGGGGGGATGGTCCGCAACATCACCCGGACCGCCGAGCGGGACGGCGGCGCTCCGGCCCCGCGCAACCGCCGGCCGTCCTGGCTGCGGTCGCGGTCGCACCGCACCGGGAAGGACCGGGCGGCCTGACCGCGGGCCGGGATCACCCGGGGGAGCGGGACCCGAGCATCGCGAGCGGCGGCAGGGTCTGCACGGCCTCCCGGCCGGCGACCGGAACGACCCAGCGGCCGCCCGCCGCCTCCACCTCCGGGAGCTGCGCGCGGACCTCGTCGGCCAGCGCGGGCAGGAACAGCACCACCCGGTCCGGCCGGGCCGCGGCGAGCTCGTCGGGGGAGACGATCGGGATGTCGGTACCCGGCATCCGCCGGCCCTGCTTGCCCGGCGCGGCATCACCGATCGCGGTGAGCAGGCCCGCGTCCAGCCCGGCCCGGCAGATCAGCGGCACCGCGCGGGAGGCGGCGCCGTACCCCGCCACGGTGCGGCCCGCGGCGCGCTCGGCGGCGAGCCAGTCGCGCAGCCACCGGACGTCGTCGGCGGCCTCCTGCAACCGGGCGAGCGCGGCCGGGTCGGTCACCCCGAGCGCGCGCTCCTCCTCGATCAGCTCGCGGGTCGCGGCGTCCGGGGCGGCGTCCGCGCGGGCGGTGACCAGCAACGTCCCGCCGGACAGCGGGTACCGCCAGGCCCGGTGCACCCCGAGGCCGAACCCGCGCAACGCGGCGTCCAGCGCGGGCAACGACCAGTAGGCGTAGTGCCCGTGCCGCAGGTCGTACCACTGGCCCTCGCGCAGCACGGTGCCCAACGGCAGGAGCTGCATCGCCAGCGTCCCGCCGGGCGCCAGCGCGGCCGCCCGGCGGTGCAGCGCCCGGTGCTGGTCCGGCTCGTGCAGCAGGCCGTAGAAGTCGACGATCAGGTCGGCGGTCCCGTCCGGGCATCCGGCGGGGTCCACGGCCGTCATCCCGCGGCCGGTCAGCCGCGGCAGCCACGACTCGCCGTGCGGGCTGCCGAACTCGACCACCCGGCCACCGGGACGGAGCAGCCCCTCCGCGGCGAGCCGGGAGACCGAGCGGTCGCTCTGCTCGACGACCGCCCGGGGCTCCACGGCGAACAGTTCCTCGACGTGCTCGGCGTCGGCCTCCAGCTGGGCCAGCCCGCAGTCCCGGCAGCACCACATGCGCAGCGGGTACGCGGCGTCCGGCAGCGGGGTGTCCCACGGCGGCATCCGGTCCCACGGCGGCTGCTCACCCAGGTCGAGGACGACCGGGCCGTCGGAGCCGTGGCAGGCGCGGCATCGTGTCGTGCCGTCCGGCATGGCCGCTCCGTCCGCTCGGCGAGGTCGATCGATCCGCTACCGCCGATGGTAGTGAGGCCGGGATCCGGTCGTGCGTGCACCCGGATGGAGCAGCGTGGCGTCGCGGTGCGTCACCGAGGTGCACCCGGCTCGTTGTCGTCACCAGGACAGCACGACAGTCGGCCGCGCCCCGCTCGCGGTGTGGCCGGCCCGGGACGGGAGGGGCAGCGATGCACGTTCACCGCACCGTCGTGCCGGGCGCGCTGCTGCTCGACCCCTCGCTGCCACCGCCCGGGCACGCCGGACCGACCGAACCGGGCGGGGTGCCGACCGGCTTCCGGTTCCGCCGCCGGCACCGGCTGGACGACGGCGCCGTGCACGGCCTGCACGGGAACCCGACCGGCCCCGTCCTGCTCGGCGTGTCGCACGGTTCCGGCTACGCCGTGGTCGTGGACGCCCGGCCGGCGGCCGAGACGTTCGGCCGGCTCGCCGTCGCCCTGCTGGACGCGGACACCCGGCAACGCCTGCTGGTGCCGCCGGGCTGCCTGTACGGCGCCCAGGCGGTCGGCGGCCGGGCACTGGTGGAGGTCCGGTCGGGTGCCCGCTGCCCGCGGGGCGAGCGGATCGTCGTCGACCCGGACGACGCGGATCTCGGCCTGCGCTGGCTCCGGCCACGCCCGAAGCACGTGCCCGGCCCCGCCCGGTCCTGGGCCGGCCTCTGCACCCGGCTGGGCGGGCCCGCCGGGCCGCGCCGGGATCGCGTCTCCATCTGGTGAGCCCCGCCGGCTCGGCGTCGGGAATCGGCGCCGCCACAGCGTCGATCCTTCGTGACCACGGCGCCAGGGTCATCGGCTGCGACCTGAGCGACGCCGACGTCATCGCCGATCTGTCGAGTCCCGCCGGCCGCCGGTCGCTGGTCGATCAGGTGACGAAGTGGGACCCAAGTGATCTTCGCCGACGCGGCGCCGAGGCGGCACTGCTCGGTGACCGTCACTGGTGGGCGTGACATCCGTCCTCCAGCGCCGGCACGCGTCCGGGCCGGAGATCGGGACGTGTTCGCGGGTGAGCGAGTCGCCGATTCGCAATAGCCCGCCCCCGAGGGCCCGGCGTCAGGGAATCCCGAAGGCCGCCGCGACAGTCAACGCGAGTAGGTGCTGAAGTCCTGATGATCGCCTGGAGGGTCCGCGCCTCTGCTGCCAGCATCCCTGATCGAGCCGCTGTGGGTCGAGTTCGCTGCCCTACGATCTCACCCATCCGAACGACCCGGGCTGGAGCCCGGACTCCGGTCGGCTCGGACGGGCCGTGCGGCGAAGCGTCATGAGGTCATCGAGGCCGTCCTGAGACGCGAAGGCCATCAGCCGTGCGCGAGGTCGGAGAACCGGCTGTAGTGCAGCTGGTGCGCCACGGTGACCGTCGTCGTGGGCCCGTTCCGGTGCTTGGCCAGGATCAGGTCCGCCTCACCGGCCCGCGGGTCGTCCTGCTCGAACGCGTCCGGCCGGTGCAGCAGCACGACCATGTCGGCGTCCTGCTCGATCGAACCGGACTCACGCAGGTCCGACAGCATCGGCCGCTTGTCGGTGCGCTGCTCGGGACCACGGTTCAGCTGGCTCATCGCGACCACCGGCACCTCGAGCTCCTTGGCCAGGAGCTTGATCTGCCGGGAGAACTCCGAGACCTCCTGCTGCCGGGACTCGACCTTGCGGCCGGAGGTCATCAGCTGCAGGTAGTCCAGGATGATCAACTTGAGGTCGTTGCGCTGCTTCATCCGGCGCGCCTTGGCCCGGATCTCCATCAGCGTCAGGTTCGGCGAGTCGTCGATGAACAGCGGCGCCTCGGAGATCTCCGACATCCGCCGGGCCATCCGGGTCCAGTCCTCGTCCGACATCCGGCCCGCCCGCATGTCGGCCAGCCGGATCCGGGACTCCGCCGAGAGCAGCCGCATCACGATCTCGGACTTGCTCATCTCCAGCGAGAAGAACGCGCTGGTCATGCCGTTGCGGATCGAGCACGACCGGGCGAAATCCAATCCCAGGGTGGATTTCCCGAGCCCGGGCCTGGCCGCGATGACGACCATCTGGCCCGGGTGCAGGCCGTTGGTGCACGCGTCGAGATCGGCGAACCCGGTCGGCACCCCGGCCGCCATGCCCCCGTTCGAGGCGATCGCGTCGATCTCGTCCATCGTCGGCTGGAGGAGCTCCTCCAGCACCACGTAGTCCTCCGTGGTGGTGCGCTCGGTGACCTCGTAGACCGCGGCCTGGGCCCGGTCCACGACCTCGTCGACCTCGCCGCCCTCGTTGCCGTGATAGCCGAGCTGCACGATTCGGGTCCCGGCCTCGACCAGCCGGCGCAGCACCGCCTTCTCGCCGACGATCTCGGCGTAGTACGCCGCGTTCGCCGCCGTCGGCACCGTCGCGATCAGGGTGTGCAGGTACGGCGCCCCGCCCAGGCGGACCAGCTCACCGCGCCGCTGCAGCTCCGCCGACACGGTCACCGCGTCGGCCGGCTCACCGCGGCCGTAGAGATCCAGGACCGTCTCGTAGACGGTCTGGTGGGCCGGCCGGTAGAAGTCCTCCGGGCGCAGCACCTCGACCACGTCGGCGATCGCGTCCTTGCTCAGCAGCATGCCGCCGAGCACCGACTGCTCCGCCGTGAGGTCCTGCGGTGGCTGGCGGTCGAAGGTGCCGTTCGGATCGGCGCTCTGCGAGCCCTCGCCGTCCCGGACCGCACGAGGACGTCCAGCGGGACGATCGTCCGTCAGAGCCATACGCAGCGTCACCCCCGGTGCACACCATACTCGAACAAGGGTTCGACACGCGAGCGGAGGCGTGCGCCGGCCGCGTGGATCCCCCGTGATCTCCGTGCTCCCGGTGGCGTGCGCGGGCAGCGCGGCCGGGAGGCCGCGCGGGATGCCCGCCGCCGGAGCAGGTGACCCGAGGCTAGGCCCGCGCGCCGGGCCTGCCTAATCGTGCTGTGTAGCGATCTGGGGATGACCTGTGCACGAACACCGCCCGACCTGGGACGGGCGTGTGGACAGCCTGGGGACAGTGGACCGATCTGCACGATAAGGGCAGGTCAGGGCGCTGATACTCGGTGTGGACAACATCGTCGTGCGTGTCGTCGATGGCGCCCGACCGGGCGTGTCGGAGGCGTGGCGACACCGTTCGCCGCCCAGCGCGTCCACAGGTCCGCCCGACGAGCGGGCCGTCACCACGTGGCGTGTCGCCTGCGTGACAACGGATGCGGATGGGATCACCCGTCCGCGGCCGCTCCGTCCATCCCGGCCCCCGGCGGGCATCGTCATCCGCCGCGGACGGGCCCACGACCGGGCCCCGACATGCGAAGGGGCGGTGCCCGGAGCACGAGGCTCCGGACACCGCCCTGACTACGCTCGGTGTTCAGCCGATCACCGCGGACCGTGCCGCGGCCACCGCTCAGCTCGCGATGACCGCGATCGACAGCTCGGTGGTGACCTCCGGGTGCAGGCGGACCTGCACCTGGTGCTTGCCGAGGGTCTTGATGTGCCCCGGGACGTCCACGGTGCGCTTGTCGAGCGTCGGGCCGCCGGACGCCTTCACGGCGTCCACGACGGCGGCCGGGGTGACCGAGCCGAACAGCCGGCCGCTGTCGCCGGCCTTCGCCGGAACGGTCACGTTCAGGTTCCGCAGCTGCGAGTCGACCTGCTGGGCGTGCCCCAGGTCCCGGATCTCGCGGGACTTCTGGGCCCTGCGGATCTGCTCGACCTGCTTCTCGGCGCCACGGGTGGCGACGACCGCGAGGTTGCGCGGCAGCAGGTAGTTGCGGCCGTAGCCGTCCTTGACCTCGACGATGTCGCCCGGTCCACCCAGGTTCGGGATGTCGGCGTTGAGGATGAGCTTCATGTGCGTTCTCCCCCTCGTCAGCGCGCGGTCGAGGTGTAGGGCAGCAGTGCGACCTCGCGGGAGTTCTTGACCGCGACGGCGACGTCCCGCTGGTGCTGCCGGCAGTTTCCGGTCACCCGGCGGGCACGGATCTTGCCCCGGTCCGAGATGAACTTCCGCAGCAGACCGGTGTCCTTGTAGTCGATCGGCTGCGCCTTGTCCTTGCAGAACGCGCAGACCTTCTTCTTCGGCTTGCGCACGATGGCCTTGGCCATGGTGGGTGCTCCTGTGGATCTACCGCCGGTGGGCGGTGCGGACGTGGATCAGAAGGGGGGCTCGTCGTCGGACGCCGCGCCGCTTCCCGCGGGCGGGGCCGAACCCCAGGGGTCGTCGTAACCGGCACCGCCGCCGGAGTTGCCTCCGCCGCCGGAGCCGCCGCCCTGCGGGCCGCCGCCGCTGTCGAAGCCACCGCCACCACCGCCACCGAAACCGCCGGAGCCTCCGCCCCGGCTGATCTTGTTGACCTTGGCGGTGGCGTACCGCAGCGAGGGGCCGACCTCGTCGACCTCCAACTCGACCACGGTGCGCTTCTCACCCTCGCGGGTCTCGAACGACCGCTGCCGGAGGCGCCCCTGCACCACGACCCGCGCACCGCGGGTCAGCGACTCGGCGACGTTCTCCGCCGCCTGGCGCCAGATGTTGCAGCGCAGGAACAGCGCCTCGCCGTCCTTCCACTCGCCGGACTGGCGGTCGAAGGTGCGCGGCGTGGACGCGACGGTGAAGTTGGCGACCGCGGCGCCGGAAGGGGTGAACCGCAGCTCGGGATCCGCCGTCAGGTTGCCCACGACGGTGATCACGGTCTCGCCGGCCATGAGAACCCCTCTCAGTCGGCGACGGGCGCCGGCGTACGGGTGACGTCCTTGCGCAGCACCTTGGTGCGCAGCACGGACTCGTTCAGGCCCAGCTGGCGGTCCAGCTCGGTGACGGTGGCCGGCTCCGCGGCGATCTCGACGACCGCGTAGATGGCCTCGGCCTGCTTGTTGATCTCGTAGGCCAGCCGGCGCTTGCCCCAGACCTCGATCTTCTCGACCGATCCGCCGTCGCTCTTCACGACGGTGAGGAACTGCTCCAGGGACGGCTGCACGGTGCGCTCGTCCAGGCTGCCGTCGAGGATGACCATGACCTCGTAGTGACGCATGAGAACCACTCACCTCCTATGGACTCGAAAACGGTCACGACCCGGGCGGCCGCGACAGGAGGTTCTCAGTGCACCCCGACAACGTCGCCGGCACGACGAGCGTGGACACGGTCGTCGCGTTCCGGAGGAACTCGGGATGCCGGGGCAGCCTACCAACGGCGATCCGGCCCCCGACCTGCGGGTACGCCGCCGCCCGCCGGGGCTCGCCCGGATCGGGAGCCGGGGCTCACCCGCTTGGCGAACGGCGGGCGGGGGGACGGTCCGCGGGGCGAGCGGCTGCGCGATGCTGTCGGGGGTGCTCGCTACCGTGGCACCCATGCAGATCGGGGCACACGTCCGGGACGCCGAGGACCCGCTGGCCGCCGCGGCCGAGGTCGGGGCCGAGGTGATCCAGCTGTTCCTCTCCGACCCGCAGGGCTGGAAGAAGCCGCCACCGCACCCGCGGGCCGGCGAGCTGGCGGCGTCCGGGACCGCCGTCGTGGTGCACGCGCCCTACACCGCGAACGTGGCGTCGCCGAACAACCGGATCCGGATCCCGTCCCGCAAGATCGTGGCGCAGCACCTGGCGGGGGCCGCCGAGGTCGGCGCGTTCGGCCTCGTCGTGCACGGTGGCCACGTCACGAAGGACGACGACCCGGCCGTCGGGGTGGACAACTGGCGCAAGTTCGTCGAGCGGCAGGCCGGTGAGCACGGGTTCGACGTGCCGGTCCTGATCGAGAACACCGCCGGCGGGGACAACGCGATGGCCCGCCGGTTCGACGCGCTGGGCCGGCTCTGGGACGCGGTCGGCGAGTTCGGCGTCGGGTTCTGCCTGGACACCTGTCACGCGTTCGCCGGCGGCGAGGAGCTGTCCGGGATCGTCGAGCGGGCCCGGGCGATCACCGGCCGGATCGACCTGATCCACCTGAACGACTCCCGGGACGCGTTCGACTCCGCGCGGGACCGGCACGCCAACATCGGCTCCGGGACGATCCCCCCGGACGAGCTGGCCGCCGTCGTCGCCGAGGCCGGGGCCCCGGTGGTCGTCGAGACGCCGGCCGAGGGCCAGGCCGCGGACATCGAGTTCCTGCGCGAGCACGCCCGGTCCTGATCCCGGGCGGCCGGGTCACCGCCAGGCGAAGACCGGCTGCTCCAGGTGCGCCACCCGGGTCGGGCGGCCGTGCAGCACGACCTCCCGGAACTGGTGGAGCACCGCGCCGGTGGGGGCGTGCACGTAACGGTCGAACAGCGGCACCTGGATCACCGGCGCGTCCGACTCCGGGATCGTCAGGAACCGGGGGGCGTGGTCGATCTCGGACAGGGCGGGCAGGTGCAGCTCGCCGACCTCGTCGGGGTTCGGCGCCGGTGAACCGGCGCCGCCGCCCCACAGCACCACCGGCGTGATCACGTAGCCGGAGCGAGTGGGGTAGTCGTCGAGCAGCCCGAGGACGGTGTCCGGGCCGAGGGCGAGCCCGACCTCCTCGGCCACCTCGCGCCGGCCTGCCTGCTCGGGCGTCTCGCCGGTGTCGATCCGGCCGCCGGGCAGCGCCCACTGACCGGAGTGCGCACGCAGCGACCGGGCGCGCCGGGTCAGGACGAACGCCACCTCGTCGGCCAGCGGGCCCTCGCCCGTCGCGCCGGGCACCGGCAGCAGGGTCATCGTGACCGCGGCCGCCCGCCTGCCCGCCCGGTCCGCCTCGCTCGCCGCCCGGCGTTCGAGCACCGGCAGGGCCGCCACCACCCGCTCGCGCAGCAGCCGCTGCACCCGGTCCGGAACCACCACGTCGTCCATGGAGGCGATGGTCGCGCACCGCTGCCCCGGTGCTGCGCCGGGGAGACACCCGTCACGACCCCCGAGAGGTACGTCGGCGTCGTCACTCCCTGATCGGACTACCGGCGTGTACCCGTCGATGCAGTGCGTCCGGCTGTGCCCGCGCGGCGGGCCGGGGGCGGGGCCCCGGCCACACCGGGTCGGGGTCCTGTCCGGCGACCGGCTCCGGGCGCAGGATCTGCCGCACCACCAGCACGCACAGCGCGACCACGACGGCGTCCCGCAGCAGCACCGTGAGCAGGAACGGCTCCATCGGCAGGCCCTTGTTCGCGGTGCCGAGGTACTGGAGCATCCGCGGCACCCAGACCAGCGCGTCCACCGCCATCCAGGCCAGCAGCGGCCGCCAACGGGGCAGCGCGAGCACCGCGAGGGGGACCAGCCAGAGCGAGAACTGCGGGCTCCACACCTTGTTGACCAGCAGGAACCCGGCGACGACGAGGAACCCGAGCTCGGCGACGGCGGGCGGACGCGGGGCGCGCAGCGCGAGCACCGAGACCGCGGCCACGACCAGCACCATCAGGCCGAGCACGACCGCGTTCAGCACTGCCGGGGCGGCGCCCGGCGGGAGCGGACCGTCGAACCCGGCCCAGCCGGTGAACCAGCTCAGCGCGTACCAGACCGAGTCGGGGTCGGCCGGGCGCTCGCCGGAGAGCCGGAAGAACTCCGACCAGCCCGGCGGCCAGAGCACCGCCACCGGCAGGTTCACCAGTACCCAGGTCCCGAGCGTGGTCCCGATCGTCGCGCCGGCCCGGCCCAGCCCGCCCCGGTCCCGGTGGCGCAGGCCGACCAGCAGCACCGGCAGCAGCAACAGCAGCGGGTAGAGCTTCGCGGCCGCGCCGAGGCCGAGCAGGACGCCTGCCCAACCGGGCCGGTCCCGGCGCAGCGCGAGCAGCGCACCGGTCGCGAACGCGACGGTCAGCGCGTCGAAGTTGGTGAACACGTGCACCAGCGCGAGCGGCGACAGCGCCACCAGCGCGGCGTCCCAGGGCCGTTCCGGGCGCAACGTGAGCACCGCCCAGACGACCGTCAGCCAGGCGGCCGCCAGCCAGAACGCGGTGACGTCGAAGTACACGACGACGTCCAGCGCGCTCGGCAGCGGCAACCGCTCGGCCAGCCAGACCCAGCCGTCGGTGAGCTGGGCGTTGATCCACTGGAAGAACCCGGTCAGCACCGGGTACTCCATGTAGCCCTCGCCATGGGGGTCCCGGTACGGGACGGCATCGTCGGCCAGTCCCTCCGCCGTGTAGAGCGGGACGGTGTCCGAGTAGCACATGGCGACGTACTGCCGGTCGCCCCGCCAGTCCAGCGCCGCCACGCCGTCCGGGGTGCGATACTCCTGCAGGCAGGCCGCCTTGCCCAGCCAGGACGCCGCCAGCACCACGACGGCGAGCAGCAGCACCACCCGCAGCGGGGTCCACCAGCGGGCCCGCCCGACCAGCGCGTGCCGGCCAAGCGGGCCGCCGACCGTCCGGCTCGCCGAGCGCGCCAGCGGCTCGGTCCAGCTCGGGATCACCCGCTCGCCGGGACCGGTCCGGGCCTGCCCGTCCCCTTCCGCGGGACCGGTGGGACGGGCGGGTCGGGTCAGTTGCCGCCTCCGCCGTCGTCCCCGCCGGCGGCCTCCTCGGTGCCGGGTGGGTCCCCGTCCTCGGACGGGTTGCCGGAGTCGCCCCCGTCACCGCCGCCGTCGCCGCCGCCGTTGTCGCCGCCGCGGTCCCGGTTCCGGTCGTCGCGGGCCTGGTCCCGGTCGCCCCGGTCACCGCGGTCGCCCCGGTCGCCGCCGTTGTCGCCGCCACCGTCGCGCTCGCGGCTGGGCTCGCCGGACTCGGTGGTCGGCGCGGACGGGTTCTGCTCGGTGCTGGGTGCGGTGACCTGCCGGGGCGGCGCCTGACCGATCGGTTCGAAGTCGGAGAACCGCTCGACCGGGGTGCCGCGCAGGACCCCGCTCATGAAGTCCTGCCAGATCGATCCCGGCAGCATCCGGCCGTAGATCGGGTTCCCGGCGGAGTTCCGGATCGGCGTGTTGTCGTCGGTACCGACCCAGACCGCGGTGGACACCGACGGCGTGTAGCCGACCGTCCACGCGTCGTTGTTCTGGCCCTCGGTCCCGCTCTGCACGGTGCCGGTCTTGGCCGCGACCGGACGGCTGTCGGAGAGCCCGATCCGGGACGAGCTCGCGACGTCGGTCATCGACTCGGTGACGTTGCGCGCCACCTCGGGGTCCATCACCTGCCGGCCGTTGTCGCCCGCTCCACGGTCGTAGATCACCCGGCCGTCGCTGGCGGTCACCTTGGCCACCAGGAACGGCTCCCGCCGCATGCCGTCCGCGGCGAAGGTCCCGTACGCCGAGGCCATGTCCTCCGGGTGCACCTCGCGGTCACCCAGCGAGATGCCGCCGGTCGGGTTGGGCAGCAGGTCCGCCGGGATGCCGGCCTGGTGCGCGGCCTCGGCGACCTTCTGCGGGCCGACGTCGAGGCCCATCTTGTAGAACACCGTGTTGATCGACTTGGTCATGGCCTCCTTGACCGAGCAGCTGGCGCAGCTCACGCCCTCGGAGTTGGTGACCTCGGTGCCGGCCAGCGTCTGCGGGGAGGAGCCGTTGTAGGTGGCCCCGAGCCCGATCGGCTCGGGAGCCTGCAGCGCGGCGGCCAGGACGAACGGCTTGAACGACGAGCCGGGCTGCTTGAGCACGGACGCGTAGTCCAGGCCGACGCCGTTGTCGCCGCCGTAGTAGGCGACCACCGCGCCGGTCTTCGGGTTCACCGACACCAGCGACGAGCGCAGCTTGTCCGGCTGGCCCTCCATCACCTTCCGGATCGCCTGCCCGGCCTCCTCCTGGGCCTTCGGGTCGATCGTGGTGGTGATGTTCAGACCCTGAGTGTTGATCTCGGTCTCGGAGATGCCGAGCTTCTCCAGCTCGCTGCGGGCGGCGTTGTAGATGTGTCCCTTGTCGTCACCGGGGATGCCGCTGCCGCCCTGGTTCCCGGCCGACTCGGTGAACTGCGGGAACTGCTGCCGCCCGCGGTCGGCAGGGGTCATCCAGCCCTGGGCGACCATCCCGTCCAGGACGAAGTTCCAGCGCTGCTGGGACATCTCCAGGTTCTTCGCCGGGTCCCAGTTGGACGGCGACTGGATCAGCCCGGCGAGCACCGCCCCCTCGGAGGCGGACAGGTCGGCGACGTTCTTCCCGAAGTACGCCTGCGCCGCGGCCTGCACGCCGTATGCGCCGCGACCCAGGTAGATCGCGTTCAGGTAGTTCTCCAGGATCTGGTCCTTGGTCATCTCCTTGGAGATCTTCGCGGCCAGCACGACCTCGCGGAACTTGCGGACCAGCGAGATCTGGTCCTGCCCGGTGGTCACCTTGATGTACTGCTGGGTGATCGTCGAACCACCGCCGACGCCGCCGGTCAGCTGGTTGATCACCGCCCGCCCGATGCCGGAGATGTCGAAGCCCGGGTTGGAGTAGAACGAGCGGTCCTCGGCGGCGAGCACCGCCTGGCGGACCGGTACCGGAACCTGGTCCAGGGGGACGCTGATCCGGTTGACGTTGTCCGGGCGCACGGTGGCCAGCGGGGCACCGTCGGCGTAGGTGAAGGTCGCGACCTGGGTGACGGCGATGTCCTCGGCGCTGGGCACCGGGAACACCAGCCAGCCGATCGCGAACGCGATCAACGGCCCGATCACCGCGACACCGGCGGCCGCGAGCACCCACTTCCGGATCCGGCGCCGCCGGCCGCCCCGGCCGCCGCCGCCGTCACCGGGACGGCGGCTGTCGCCACGCCCGGGCGGACCGGGCGGGCCGCCGCCACCACCGGTGCGGCCACCGGGGGGCGGCGGTGACCCGGGGGGCGGCGCCGCGGCGGTCTCACCCGGCCCGCCGTGCCCGGCACCGGACTCCTCGTGGGTCAGCAGCGGCGGCGGCCCGGACGGCGGTACCTGCCGGCCGCCGTTCGGCGACGGGGAGCCGGGACCGTTCGGCCCGGGACGGCCGGTCGGGGCCGGCCGGGCGGGCTGTCCGTGCGGCGGCGGACCGGGACGGCGCGGCACCTGACCCGGTCCCGGACGGGGAGCCGGCGGCGGGAGCGGACGCCCCTGGGGAGGCGGGGGGCCGGGCGGCGGGGGAGGCGGGGTGCGCCGGGTGGCGCGATCGTCGTTCACCTGGCGGCTCCGAGAAGGTCGCTGCTCTCGCGGGTCCGCCGGCGTCCGGGTCGGGGGAACGCGGTCCGGCGGGAGTCGGTGTGGCGGTCGGTGACGGCCGGTGGTCCGGGCACCGTCCTCGCCTCCGGCCTCGGGGTCGGGTTCGGGGTCACTCGCCTGCGGTCCTGCGTCCGGTGCGGCGCGGGCGGCGCCCGGTGCCCAGGACGAAGGACCGGACCAGATGGTTCCATCCGCAGGTCCGGCAGACCTCGACCACGTGCACCGTGAACTCGGGGTGGTGGGCGGCGAGCTGTTCCAGGTCGTCGGTGGACCGCGCCGACCCGGACACCTGCCGCAGGCTCTCCCCGAACACCCAGGAGACCTGGGCGAGCTGCTCCTTGCGGCACATCGGGCAGGTCTGGTCGACCGTCGTGCCGTGGAACCGGGCCGCACGCTGCAGGTAGGCGCCGGCGTCGCACGCCTCGGCCTGGTCCACGCGACCGGAGTGCACGGCGACCAGCAGCGCGCGGCGCTGCAGGGCGTAGTCCACCACCTGTCGCGGGCTGAGCACCCGGACAGGGTACCCGCGACCCACGGCACCGGCCCCCGTCGGTCGGCCGGGCACCAGCCGTCGCTGTCGCTCTCGTCCCTGGTGGTGGTCGATGTCCGGCGCGGAGCTGGCTGTGACGGCGATCATCGAACGGGCACCTCGATGTATCGGACCGATATGATTGCGCCGGGCGGTGAGAGGGAGGTGTGTCGGTGCTCGAGTTCGCCATCCTCGGACTGCTCCAGGAGGGTCCGCTGCACGGTTACGAGCTGCGCAAGCAGCTGGGCCGCCGGCTGGGCGGGTTCCGCGCCTTCTCCTACGGATCGTTGTACCCGGCCCTGCGCCGTCTGGTGCGGGCCGGGCTCATCGCCGACACCGAGGAGGGCGCGAGCGGACCGTCCGGATGGTCACGTCGTGGCCGCCGGGTCTACCGGGTCACCGCCGAGGGCAAGGAGCGCTTCGCCGAGATGCTCGCCGACGCAGGCCCGCAGGCATGGGAGGACGGAAGCTTCGGGGTGCACCTGGCGTTCTTCTCACGGACCCCGGCCGAGACCCGGCTCCGGATCCTCGAAGGGCGGCGGCGCACCGTGGAGGAACGCCGGGACGGGCTGCGCACCACGCTCGGCCGGACCGGCGAGCAGATCGACCGCTACACCCGCGAGCTGCACCGGCTCGGGCTGGACAGTTCCGAGCGCGAGGTGCGGTGGTTGAACGAGCTGATCGCCACCGAACGCGCGGAACAGGCTGCCGGTCCGGACGACCGGCGCGACAGGACCACCGGCGGGGACGCCGGAACGGACGCCGGACCCCGGTCCGGCGGGGAACGACAGGACGGACGAACAGGAGATGCCTGACATGAGCCAGGTTCGGGTCGCGGTCGTCGGCGTGGGCAACTGCGCCGCGTCGCTCGTGCAGGGCGTCACGTACTACGCGGACGCCGACCCGTCGACCCAGGTCCCCGGCCTGATGCACGTCGACTTCGGTGGGTACCACGTCCGGGACATTCGGTTCGTGGCCGCGTTCGACGTCGATGCCAAGAAGGTCGGCCAGGACCTCACCGACGCCATCGCGGCCAGCGAGAACAACACCATCAAGATCAGTGACGTGCCACCGCTGGGGGTGACCGTGCAGCGCGGGCCCACCCTCGACGGGCTGGGACGGTTCTACCGGGAGACGATCACCGAGGCGGACGACGAGGCGGTGGACGTCGCGCAGGCACTGCGCGACAGCGGGGCCGACGTCCTGGTGTCCTACCTGCCGGTGGGCAGCGAGGAGGCCGACCGGTTCTACGCCCAGGCCGCGCTGGACGCCGGGGTCGCGTTCGTGAACGCGCTGCCGGTGTTCATCGCCTCCGATCCGGAGTGGGCCGAGAAGTTCCGGGCCGCCGGCGTCCCGATCGTCGGCGACGACATCAAGTCCCAGGTCGGCGCCACGATCACGCACCGGGTGCTGGCGAAGCTGTTCGAGGACCGCGGGGTGCAGCTGGACCGCACGATGCAGCTCAACGTGGGCGGGAACATGGACTTCCTGAACATGAAGGAGTCCGAGCGCCTCGAGTCCAAGCGGGTCTCGAAGACCCAGTCCGTGACGTCCCAGGTGGACCGGGACATGGGCAGGGGCAACGTGCACATCGGCCCGTCCGACTACGTCTCCTGGCTGGACGATCGCAAGTGGGCATACGTCCGTCTGGAGGGCCGCGCGTTCGGTGACGTGCCGCTGAACCTGGAGTACAAGCTCGAGGTCTGGGACTCCCCGAACTCGGCCGGGATCATCATCGACGCGGTCCGCGCGGCCAAGATCGCCAAGGACCGCGGGATCGGCGGCCCGATCCTGTCGGCGTCGAGCTACTTCATGAAGTCCCCGCCGGAGCAGTACCGCGACTCCGAAGCGCGGGACCGGGTGCAGGCCTTCATCCGGGGCGAGAGCGAGAGCTGAGCCGGTAGCCGACCCGTGGGCGGCCTGGTGTCCCGGCGTGCGCGCCGGGCACCAGGCCGTCGCCGTTTCCAGGCCTGGAAATCTCCGGTTCGGAATCTTCTCGCAATTGTCCGTGAGGGTCGTCATTGTCCGATTGTGTCGTGCGTCATTTAGCGAGCCGATATCTGTTCGTAATGTGCCGCCCGGCCTTGCGCGACCGGATCCCACCAGGGGTGACGGGTGCGAGGTCACCGCCGGGCGACGACGCGGGCGGGCTGTGCGGCCGTCCGGCCCCGCCGATCCGGCGACCGGGCACCCCTTCCGCGACGCCCGTCCCCGCGGTCCCCGGAGGTGCGAACCCCGAGGAACATCCCGTGCCCCAGCGACATACCGTCCCGGCTGTCCGCGTCGCCGTCGTGGCCACCACCGCTGCCGCCGCCGCGGTCCTGTCCGTGCTCCCCGCCGCGATCGCGGCCCCGGCACCCGGCGCCCCCGCGCCGGCCGCTCCCGTGACCCGGGACGTCGCGCCCGCCGCGAACGTCCTCCCCGCCGCCTCCCCGGCCGCGGCGCACCCGGCCGCGCAGAACGCCGCGGCCGCCGCCGGTGCCGCCTCGGCCGCAGGCCAGGCCGCCGCCACCCGCACCAGCGCGATGTCCACCGCGATGGCCCAGGTCGGCAAGCCCTACAGCTGGGGCGCCTCCGGCCCGAGCTCCTTCGACTGCTCCGGCCTGATCAGCTACGCCTTCGAGAAGGCGGGCAAGGACGTCCCGCGGACCAGCCGCGCCCAGGCGAGCGCCGGCACCGAGGTCTCGAAGTCCGAGCTGCGCCCCGGCGATCTGGTCTTCTTCTACAAGCCGGTCAGCCACGTCGGCATCTACGTCGGTGGCGATCGGATCGTGCACGCCAGCACCAGCGGCGAGCCGGTCAAGGTGTCCGACATGGCCAGCATGCCGTTCAACTCGGCCCGCCGGGTCTGACGACCTCGCAGCCGCCCGACCGGCCCCGGCCGCCTGCTGCGCGGCGCGGGGCCGGTCGTCGTAGGTTCGAGGCATGACCGCTCCCCGCCGCCCGCTCGCCCTCGTCACCGGTGCCTCGCAGGGCATCGGCGCCGCCGTCGCCCGGTTGCTCGCCCCGCGCTACGACCTGCTGCTCGGCGGTCGGGACGAGGAACGGCTGGCCGGGGTGATCGCGGAACTGGCCGACGCCGGCCCGGTGAGCGCGACCGCGCTGCCGGTCGAGCTCACCGACGACGCCGCGCTGGCCGGGGCGCTGTCCGGGATCGACCGGCTGGACGCCCTGGTGCACTCGGCCGGGATCGGCGAGCTCGGGACCGTCGCGGACACCCCGGCGCAGGTCTGGCGACGGCAGTTCGACGTGAACGTCGTCGCCGTCGCCGAGACCACCCGGCTGCTGCTTCCCGCACTGCGCACGGCCGGCGCCGACGGCGGCGCGGACGTCGTCCTGGTCAACTCCGGGTCCGGGCTCACCGCCCGGGCCGGCTGGGGCTCGTACGCGGCGAGCAAGTTCGCGCTGCGCGCGTTCGGCGACGCGTTGCGTGCCGAGGAGTCCGGCCACGGCATCCGGGTCACCTCGGTGCACCCGGGCCGGGTGGACACCGCGATGCAGCGCTCCGTGGTGGAGCACGAGCGGAGCACAGGCGGAGCGAGCGCCGGGCTGAGCGACGGGGTCTACGACGGGTCGCGGTTCCTGCGTCCGGAGTCGGTGGCCGCGGCGGTGCTGGCCGCGGTGACCGCCACCCCGGACGCGCACCTGACCGACATCACGGTGCGCCAACAGGGCTGAACGGTGCGCCTGCAGGGCTGAGCCCGGCCCCGGCGACCGCCTGCAGCTCCGCCAGTGCGGCCCGCACCGGTGGGGTGCGGGCCGCGCCGTCCCGGAGCACCGCCATGATCGTGCGGACCGGCGTCGGCCGGACCACGCGCACCGTGCACACCCCTTCCGGCAGCCGGGCGGCCCCGAGCTCGGGCAGCACCGTCATCCCGACGCCGGCCGCGACGAACGCGAGCGCCGTCGGGTAGTCGTGCGCCTCGACGTGGAACGGCGGGCTGAACCCGGCCGCGGTGCACGCCTCGACCAGGTTGCGCCGGCACCAGCCGCGGGCGAAGTCGTTGTCCACCCAGTGCTCGCCGGCCAGCTCGGCCAGCTCCACCTCGGTCCGCCCGGCCAGCCGGTGCCCGGCGGGCAGCACGGCCAGGTACGGGTCGTCGAGCAGGTGCCGGGTGCTGAACCCGGGGCCGGGCACGAACGCCGGCCGCTCCACCGCGACCTGCAGGTCGGGCCGGGCCACCGGGTCGTCGGGCAGCCACTCCAGCAGCGACAGGTCCAGCCGGACCCCGGGGAACTCCGCGGTCAGCCGGCGCACCACCCGGGGCAGCCAGGCCGCACCGACCGAGGCGAAGTACCCGATCGACACCCGGCCGGTGCGGCCCGCCCGCAGGTCCGCGACGACCGTCTCCGCCTCCCCGAGCCGGGCCAGGATCGCGTCCGCCTGATCGGCCAGTGCCAGCCCGGCCGACGTCGGCCGCAGCCCGCGGCCCACCCGCTCGAACAGGGTCAGGTCCGTCTCCCGGGACAGCGCGGTGACGTGCTGGCTGACCGCGGAGGGCGTGTATCCGAGGTTGACCGCGGCGCCGGCCACCGAGCCGCTGGCGACCACGGACCGGAACACGCGCAGGCGATGGGTGTCGAGCACGCCGCGACCATACAGCGCTACTGAACCATCCGGAAGAAGAAGTCGCTGGTACTGAATGGTTCCGCCGCGCAGGCTGGACCGCATGGCGACCTCCCCGGCGGCACCCGTTCAGCGTCCACCCGGTCCGGCCCGCGTCCCGTGGGCGGCGCTCGCCGCCGCCGTCACGGTCCTGCTGTGGGCGTCGGCGTTCGTCGGGGTCCGCGCGGCCGGTCACGACTACCCGCCCGGGGCGCTGGCCCTGGGACGCCAGCTGGCCGCGACGGTCGCGCTCACCGGCGTGGTCCTCGCCCGCGCGGCCCGGCGCGGCCGGGCACCGCGACTGCCTCGCGGACGGACGCTCGCCGGCATCGCGGTGTGGGGCGCGGCCTGGTTCGGGCTCTACAACCTGGCGCTCAACGGTGCCGAGCGGCACCTGGACGCCGGGACGACGTCGTTGCTGGTCAACGTGGCACCGGTGCTCGTCGCGGTGCTCGCCGGGCTGCTGCTCGGCGAGGGCTTCCCGCGGCGGCTGCTGGCCGGGATCGCGGTCGCGCTGGCCGGCGTCGCCGTGATCACCCTGGCCACCTCCACCGGGCGGGCGGACACCGCGGGCGTCCTGCTCGGCCTGGCCGCGGCGGTGCTCTACGCCTCCAGCGCGGTCGCCCAGAAACGGCTGCTGCAGCAGGTGGACGCGCTCACGATGACCTGGCTGGGCTGCCTGGCCGGTGCCGTCACGACGCTGCCGTTCACCCCGGACCTGGTCGTCGCCGCCGGCACGGCCCCGGTGTCGGCCACAGCGACCGTGCTCTACCTGGGCCTGTTCCCGACGGCCGTGGCGTTCCTGGCCTGGGGATACGCGCTGTCCCGGACCAGCGCGGGCCGGCTCGCAGCGACGACCTACGCCGTCCCGGCGCTGGTGGTCGCGCTGTCCTGGCTGCTGCTGGGTGAGGTCCCTGCCCCGCTCGCGCTGACCGGCGGGGCGTTGTGCCTGGTCGGGGTGGCGGTCGCGACCCTGCATCGGGCCCGCCCCGCGCGGCCGGAACCGGCCGCGCCCGCCACGACGCCGCTCGCCACCGGGTGACATCCGGCTACGCTCGGAACCATGGGGGACCCGGGGGACGACGGGGGGCTGGTCCGGGTCTCGGACGCCGAGCGTCAGGAGACCGCGGACCGGCTGAAGATGGCCCACGACGAGGGCCGGTTGGCGCTGACCGAGTACGACGAGCGGATCCGCGATGCCTACGCCGCGCGGACCCGCGCCGAGCTGGACACGCTGCTAGCCGACCTCCCGGCGGTCCGGGCGACCGACGTGCCCGCGGTCCGCGAGCGCCGGGCCGCCGAGCAGCGAGCCGAGTCCCGGGCCGAGTACCTCACCCAGTGGCGGTCCTGGGCAGGCACCTCGGTGATGCTGATCGGGATCTGGGGCGTGATCTCGCTGGCGACCGGCAGCGCCGCGTTCTTCTGGCCGATCTTCCCGATCGGCATCTGGGGTGTCGTGCTGCTCTCCCAGCTGATCACCGGCCGGAACGGGGACTGACCCGCCCGCGGCTTCAGGGTTCGAGGCATGCTCGACCCGGTCGCGCGGGTCAGGGCACCACGTTCACCAGGCGGCCGGGCACCACGATGACCTTCTTCGGCTCCGCGCCCGCCAGTGCCGCGACGATCTTCTCCTCGGCCAGCGCGGCCGCCGAGATGTCCTCGCGCGAGGCGTCGGCGGGCACCGTGACCCGGGACCGGACCTTGCCGTTGACCTGGATCGGGTACTCGGCGGTGTCCGCCACCAGGTACCGCTCGTCGGACTCCGGGAACGGGGCGTAGGCCAGCGAACCGTCGTGGCCCAGCTTCTGCCACAGCTCCTCGGCGATGTGCGGGGCCAGCGGCGCCATCATCAGCACCAGCGACTCCGCGACGTGCCGCTCCACCGCGGTGCCGCGCTTGGTCAGCACGTTGTTCAACTCGATCAGCTTCGCCGCGGCGGTGTTGTAGTGCAGCGCCGGGTAGTCCTCCCGGACGCCGGCGATCGCCTTGTGCAGCGACCGCAGGATCTCCTCGCCGGGCTCGGCGTCGACGACGGTGACCTCCCCGGTCCCCTCGTCGACCAGGTTGCGCCAGACCCGCTGCAGGAACCGCTGCGGGCCGACGACGTCCCGGGTCGACCAGGGCCGGGATGCCTCCATCGGGCCGGTGTACATCTCGTACAGCCGGAAGGTGTCCGCGCCGTAGCGGTCGCACATGTCGTCGGGCGTCACCACGTTGCGCAGCGACTTGCCCATCTTCCCGTACTCCTGGGTGACGGGCTCGCCGTTCCACGTGAAACCGCCGGCACCGTCGGCCCCGCCACCCGACTCCACGACCTCCTCGGCCGGCACGTACATGCCGCGCGCGTCGGTGTAGGCGAAGGCCTGGATGTAGCCCTGGTTGAACAGCTTGCGGAACGGCTCCTCGCTGCTCACGTGGCCCAGGTCGAACAGCACCTTGTGCCAGAACCGGGAGTACAGCAGGTGCAGCACCGCATGCTCGACACCGCCGACGTACAGGTCGACACCGCCCGGGTCCGCGGCCGAGCGCGCCAGATCCTTGCCCAGCCAGTACTGCTCGGCCTCCGTCGAGACGAACCGGTCGGCGTTGTCCGGGTCCAGGTAGCGCAGGTAGTACCAGCAGGAGCCGGCCCACTGCGGCATCGTGTTCGTCTCGCGGCGGTAGGCCTTCGGGCCGTCACCCAGGTCCAGCTCGACGTTCACCCACTCGCTCGCCCGCGACAGCGGCGGCTCCGGCTCGGTGTTCGCGTCGTCGGCGTCGTAGGTCTTCGGCGCGTAGTCGTCGACGTCGGGCAGCTCGACCGGCAGCCGGTCCTCGGGCAGGGAGACCGGCCCGTGCTCGTCCCACACGATCGGGAACGGCTCGCCCCAGTACCGCTGCCGGGAGAACAGCCAGTCCCGCAGCTTGTACTGGACGACGCTCTCGCCCGCGCCCTTCGCCGCCAGCCAGTCGATGATCGTCCGCTTGGCCTCGTCGACGCCCAGGCCGTCCAGGCCGATCTCGTCGTTCGCCGAGTTGATCGCCGGGCCGTCACCGGTGAACGCCTCGCCGTCCCAACCGTCGCCGGGGTCCACGGTGCGCACGATCGGCAGCCCGAACGTGCGCGCGAAGTCCCAGTCCCGCTGGTCCTGGCCGGGCACCGCCATGATCGCGCCGGTGCCGTAGCCCATCAGGACGTAGTCGGCGACGAAGACCGGGATCGACGCACCGTTCACCGGGTTCTCCGCGTACGCGCCGGTGAACACGCCGGTCTTGTCCCGGCTCTCCTGGCGGTCCAGCTCGGACTTGCGCGCCGCCTGGGCGCGGTAGGCCGCGACCGCCTCCGCCGGCGTCGCGGCCCCGCCGGTCCAGCGGGCGTCGACGTCCTGCGGCCAGGCCGCCGGGGTGATCGCGTCGAGGAGCGGGTGCTCCGGGGCCAGCACCATGTAGGTGGCACCGAACAGGGTGTCCGGGCGGGTGGTGAAGACCTCGATACCGGTGGAGGACCCCGGCACCGGGAAGCGGACCTGCGCCCCTTCCGAGCGGCCGATCCAGTTCCGCTGCATCGCCTTGACCGACTCCGGCCACTCGACCCGGTCCAGGTCGTCGGCCAGCCGGTCGGCGTAGGCGGTGATCCGCATCATCCACTGCTTGAGGTTGCGGCGGAAGACGGGGTAGTTGCCGCGCTCGGAGCGCCCTTCGGGGGTGACCTCCTCGTTCGCCAGCACCGTGCCCAGCCCCGGGCACCAGTTCACCGGCGCCTCGGAGATGTAGGCCAGCCGGTGCGAGTCGATCAGCGCGCGGCGCTCGCCCTCGGACAGCCCGGCCCAGGCCCGGCCGTCCGGCGTCGGCCGGGTGCCGTCCTCGAACTGGGCGCGCAGCTCGGCGATCGGGCGGGCACGGTCGGCGTCGGTGTCGTACCAGGCCTCGAAGATCTCCCGGAAGATCCACTGCGTCCAGCGGTAGAAGGGGATGTCGGTGGTGGCCAGCGAGCGGCTCGGATCGTGGCCCAGGCCCAGCTGGCGCAGCTGCTGCCGGTACCGGACGACGTTCGCCTCGGTGGTGGTCCGCGGGTGCGTCCCGGTCTGCACGGCGTACTGCTCGGCCGGCAGGCCGAACGCGTCGAAACCCATCGGGTGCAGCACGTTGTGCCCGGTCATCCGCAGGTAGCGGCCCAGCACGTCGGTCCCGATGAACCCCAGCGGGTGCCCGACGTGCAGTCCCGAGCCGGACGGGTAGGGGAACATGTCCATCAGGTAGAACTTCGGCTTCTCCGAGCCGGGCTCGCCCGGGTTCGCGGCCCGGAAGGTCTGCTCGGCCTCCCAGAAGTCCTGCCACTTGCGCTCGATCCGGCCGGCCATCTCGGCGTCGTACCGGTAGGCCGGGCGGTCGGGACGGTCACCGGTGGCCGGTGTCGCGCTCGTCTCGGTGGTCATGTCCGCTTCACCTCGGAAAACACGTCGTCACGGCCCGTACCCGGGGCCCGGAACACGCTGCGCCCCTCCGCCGTGCCGGCAGGAGGGGTCGTCGCTGCGCCGTCGAAACTCCGCCCTCGGGCGGTTCACCGCGGCGCGGCGCCGGGAAGGCCGTGTTGCCACAGGCCGTGTTGCCAGTGGGGCAGCCGCCGCCGGGCCGTGCACATGTGACCAGGGTAGCCGGGGCGGGCATACCGGCTCAGCCGGGTTCTACCCTGGTCACGTGCCTCCCACGCTGCGCCTGGTGCTCGCCGTCCTGCTCCTGCTGGCCGGACCGGCCCTCGCCGTGCTCGCCCTGCTCGGTGCGACCGGGACGCTGCCGCGCAACCGGTTCGCCGGCGTCCGGACCCCGGCGAGCCTGCGCACCGCCGACGCGTTCGCCCTGGCCAACCGGGTCGCTGCCGGACCGCTGGGGGCCGCGGGCCTGATCGCGCTGGTCGGCGGCGGCGCGCTGCTGGCCACCGGCCGGGGCGGTGCGACGCCGTGGGTGCTGGCGGCCCTCGCCGTCGCCGGGACGGTGGTGATGGCCGGGTTCGGCGGGTCGATGGGCGCCCGCGCGGCCGCGGTCACGATCGCCGAGCAGCAGGCCGCACCGACCTGTGGCGGGGTGTGCGCGGGCTGCGACCTGGTCGCGGGCTGCCGCAACGCCACCGGCACCCAGCCGGGCTCGGCGACCACGGGTTCGACGACCACGGGATCGCGTGACGGGGACGCCACCGCGGACTGACCACCCGCATCGGGCCGCTCACCGGTGGCCGACCCGGACCACCCGCGGACGCGCCGGATCAGCGCAGGGCGGCCTCGATCTCGTCGGCCGCCGCGTGCGCCCCGCCCGCCACCGCGATCTCCCCGGCCATCCACCCGAGCCGCACGGACACCTTCGGATCGTCGGCGACCGCCTCCACCGCGGCCCACAGCTGCTCGGCGGTGACCGTCGCCGGATCGAGCACCCGGCCCAGCCCGCGCCCGGCGATCCGGTCGGCGTTGGCCCGCTGCTCGGCCATCTGCGGGAACGCGACGAGCGGCACCCGGGCCACCAGCCCCTCCGTCGTCCCGCCCTTTCCCGCGTGGATGACGAGAACCCGGGCGTGCCGGAGCACGGTGGGCTGCGGGACCTGCGCATACACCTCGACGTTCGGCGGCAGCGCCCCGATCCCGGCCGGGTCGACGTCCCCGATCGACAGCACCACGTGCCAGGGCCGGTCGCCGGCCGTCGAGACGATCGCGCGGTACGGGTCGGGCCGGTCGTTGCAGGCGCTGCCGAGCGAGACCAGCAGCACCGGACGGCCCCCGGGCGGTGGCGCCCACCCGGCGTCCAGGCTGCGGTCGCCGAGCACCGGACCGACGAACCGGTACCCCTCGAACGTCCCGCCGGGACTGGAACGCTCGCGGGACCGTGACCGGCCGCCGGGTCGCGGTCGCCCCTTCGAGGAAGCCCGCACGTCGCGGATCCCCTGCTTCCGCAGGTAGGAGCCTGATCTCAACATCATGACGAGAAAGGTGGTCCAGCGGGTTCACCGCCGAGTACCGGTTCGTCGACCAGTGTGCGTTGCTGACCAGGTTCGGCCAGACCTCCACCGACGGGACCGCCCAGCGGTGGGCCAGGGCCCGGCCGACGCTCAGTTCCCGGGCGGAGCCTTCTGCACCGCGGCCGACAGCTGCGGGACCAGGCGCTCCAGCGCGTAGGGCACAGACAGGACGGTGTTGTAGGACATCGCGCCGGTGGTGTCGGCGTCCGTGATCACCATCCGGCCGTCGGCCACCACCGGGACCTGCTGCAGCACCGGGTCGGCGTCGACGGCGGCGCGCAGCGCGGGCTGGTCGGCGAGCATGACCAGCACGTCGCCGTCGAGCACGCCGAGGCGTTCCGAGGAGAGCTCGGCGTAGAAGCTCCCGCCGGTCTCGATCTCGGCGACGCCCGCCGGCAGGGTGAACCCGAGCGAGGTCATGAACCGGCCGCGGGCGTCGGCGTCGGTGAAGGCGCCGTACCGGCCGTCGAACGGCAGCACGGCGGTGCCGGTCCGGCCGGCGAACTCCGGGTGCTCGGCCCGCGCCTGCGCGAACGCCGCCTCGGCCTGCGCGACGAGCTGCTCACCCTCCTCCGCCCGGCCGAGCGCGGTGGCGATGGTGCGGGTCTGCTCGGCCAGCGGGACGCCGAACGCGATCGTCCCGGCCGGACGGGCGACCACCGGGGCGATCCGGGACAGCACGTCGTAGGTCGGCTGGTCCAGGCCCGCGCTGACGGCGACGATCAGGTCCGGCCGCAGCGAGGCGATCCGCTCCGGGTTCGGGTCGCCGGTCAGCACGACCGGCGGCTCGCCCTGCACCCGGTCCCGCGCCCACGGACCCAGCCCGCCGGTCTGCTCGTAGGAGCTGAACGCGGACAGCCCGACCGGGGTCACACCGAGGGCGAGCAGCGGGTCGGCGTCGCTCACCCCGAGGGCCACCACCCGGGTCGGTGCGGCCGGGATCGTCGTCGAGCCGTAGGCGTGCTCGACGGTGACCGGGAACGGGCCGCCGCCGGCCGGGGCCGGACCGGGGTCCTCCGGCGCGGACGTGCAGGCGGTGAGCAGCAGCAGCGCGAGCAGGAGCCCGGCCGGAAGGGAGCGACGGAGCGGCACGACCGGACAATAGCCGAGGCTAACCTCAGCGGACCAGGGCGCCGGTGTCAGTTGTGTGCGGGGTCGACAGGGAACGTCGCGAGCAGGGCCAGCGGGGTGCCCTGACGCCGCAGCACCTGCTCCCACAGCCGGTCGTGCGAGGTGGTGAGCAGGTCGTCCGGCAGGCCGGGGACGACGAACCAGTCCCCGCGGGCGATCTCCGCGCCGAGCTGCCCGGCGTCCCACCCCGAGTACCCGGCGAAGATCCGCAGGCCGCGCAGCCGCGGCGCGAGCGGACCGGGATCGGAGTCCAGGTCGACCAGCTGCACCGGCGGACGGACCGGCATCAGCCCGTTCAGCCCGCGCTCGGACTCCCCGGTGCGCAGCGCCGCCAGGCACAGCGCGGTCTGGTTCTCCACCGGCCCGCCGACGAACATCGACCCGGGGTCGCTGGTCAGCCCGGCCCAGCGCGGCAGCACGTCGCGCACGGCAGCCGGGCCCGGCCGGTTCAGCACGACGCCGAGGCTGCCCTGGGGCCGGTGTTCGATCATGTAGATGACCGAACGGGAGAAGTTCGGGTCGCCCAGCCCGGGGGCGGCGACGAGCAGGCTCCCCGGCGTGACCGGGGGGAGAGCGGCGCCTCGCGTGGCGCGGTGTTCCCGCACGACCCCATGTTCGCACCCGCCCCGTGTACGTAGGCTCGGCACCCGTGCGCAGTACCGCCGCCCGTCCGGACGACCGACCGACGGGCGCCTCCCGGCCGCGGTCCGCCGCCGGCCTCGGCGCCGCGGTGGCGCTGCTGCGCAGTGGACCGTTCACCCGGTTGTTCACGGTCCGGCTCTTCGCGCAGTGGGCCGACGGGCTGTTCCAGGCCGCCCTCGGCGGCGCGGTGCTGTTCAACCCGGAGCGGGAAGCCGATCCGCTGGTGGTCGCCTCCGGGCTGGCGGTGCTGCTGCTGCCGTACTCGTTCCTCGGCCCGTTCGCCGGCGCGTTGCTGGACCGCTGGGACCGGCGCCGGGTGCTGGCCGGGGCGAGCGTGCTGCGCGCGCTGCTGGTCGTCGCGGTGGCCGCGGCTGTCGCGGCCGGCACGGCCGGAACGCCGCTGTTCGTGCTCGCCCTGGCCGTGACCGGGGTGAACCGGTTCGTGCTGACCGGGCTGTCCGCGGCGCTGCCGCACGTGGTCCCGGATACCGATCGGCTGGTCCCGTCGAACACGCTGTCGGTCACCGTCGGGGCCGGGATCTCGGCGCTCGGGGCGGGGTGCGCGGTGGCCCTGCGGGCGGTGTTCGGCGACGGCGACGTGGGCTCGGCCGTGACCGTGCTGTTCGCCGCGCTCGGCTCGCTGGCCGCGGCCGGGCTCGCGGCCGGGTTCGGGCGCCGGGCACTGGGCCCGGACCCGCCGCCCGACCGCGGCGCCCCGGCCGCGCCGGTCGACGGCTCCCCGGCCGGACCCCGGGTGTCACAGCCCCGCACGGCACTGCTCCGCGACGTCGCGGGCGGGCTGGCCGCGGGCGCCCGGGCCACCGTCACCACCCCGGCCGTGTGCGCCCCGTTCCTGGGTCTGGTCGCGCACCGGCTGGCGTTCGGAATCAACACGCTGCTGCTGCTCATGCTGTTCCGCTACGTGTTCACCCCGGAGAACGTCCCGGGCGCCGGCGGGCTGCTCGGGGTGGGCATGGTCGCCGGGCTGACCGCCGCCGGTCTGGCGGTGGCCGCGCTGGTCACCCCGCCGCTGGTGCGCCGGGCCGGGACCGTCCGGGCGGTGCGGATCGCTGTGGCCGCAGCAGCGCTCTCCCAGGCCGCGGTCGCGGTGTGGCTGACCCTGCCGACGGTGCTGGTCGGCGCGTTCGCGCTGGGCGTGTTCGGGCAGGTCGTCAAGCTCTGCGCGGACGCCGGCATCCAGGCCGGCGCCGGCGACGCGGTGCGCGGGCGGGTGTTCGCGCTGTTCGACGCCGTGTTCAGCGTCTGCTACGTCGCCGCGGTCACGCTGGCCGCGGTGGCCGGGCCCACCGACGGGCGCTCACCGGCACTGCTCGGCGTCGCGGCCGGGTTGTACGCCGCCGGCCTGCTGGCCCACCTGGTGTACGTCCGTTCCGTACGGACGTCCACCCCGGACCCGAAGCCGGCCTGACGTACGTCTTACACGTTCGTGTAAGACGTACGTTCAGATCAGAGGTTCTCGGCCGCCCAGGCCCGCAGCTCGGCCTCGGCCAGCTCCGGACCGAGCGGACCTTCCTCCATCCGCAGGGCCAACAGGTACTTGTAGGCCTTCCCGACGGCCGGGCCGGGCCCGATCCCGAGCAGCTCCATGATCGCGTTGCCGTCCAGGTCCGGACGGATCGCGTCGAGCTCCTCCTGCCTGCGGAGCTCGGCGATCCGGTCCTCGAGGCCGTCGTAGTTGCGCTGCAGCGCCGCGGCCCGGCGCCGGTTGCGGGTGGTGCAGTCCGAGCGGACCAGCCGGTGCAGCCGGTCCAGCAGCGGCCCGGCGTCGGTCACGTAGCGACGCACCGCCGAGTCGGTCCACTCGCCCTTGCCGTAGCCGTGGAACCGCAGGTGCAGGTAGACGAGCTGGGTGACGTCGTCGATCAGCGCCTTCGGGTACTTCAGGGCGCGCAGCCGCTTGCGGGTCATCTTCGCCCCGACGACCTCGTGGTGGTGGAAACTGACCCGCCCGTCCGGCTCCTTGCGCCGGGTCGCCGGTTTGCCGATGTCGTGCAGCAGCGCGGCCAGCCGCAGCGTGAGGTCCGGGCCGTCGGTCTCCCGCTCGATCGCCTGCTCCATGACGACCAGCGAGTGCGTGTAGACGTCCTTGTGCTGCATGTGCTCGTCGGTCTCCAGCTGCATCGCCGGGACCTCGGGCACCACCTGTCCGGCCAGGCCGGTGTCGCAGAGCAGCTCCACCGCGCGGCGCGGGTACGTGCCCAGCACCAGCTTCGAGAACTCGGCCTGCACCCGCTCGGCAGTGATCCGGGACAGCTCGCCGGCCATCGCGGTCATCGCGGCCGCGACCCGCTCGGCCGGGGTGAAGCCGAGCTGGGAGACGAACCGGGCGGCCCGCAGCATCCGCAGCGGGTCGTCGGAGAACGACCGCTCCGGCACGTCCGGGGTGTCCAGGACGCCCTGGGCGAGCGCGGCCAGGCCGCCGTGCGGGTCGACGAACCGGCGCTCGTCGCCGGTCAGCTCGACGGCCATCGCGTTGACCGTGAAGTCCCGGCGGACCAGGTCGCCGCCGATGTCGTCGCCGAAACGCACCTCGGGGTTGCGGGACGCGCCGTCGTAGGTGTCGGCGCGGAACGTCGTCACCTCGAGGATCCGGTCGCCGCGCCGCAGCCCGACGGTGCCGAACGCGATACCCGTGTCCCAGACCGCGTCGGCCCAGCCGCGGACCGCCGCCAGGATCTGCTCCGGTCGGGCGTCGGTGGTGAAGTCGAGATCACCGGGCTCCCGGTCGGAGCCGCCGGAACCGCGCAGCAACGCGTCCCGGACGCTGCCGCCGACCAGGTAGAGGCGGTGCCCGCGAGCGGCGAACCGGGCCGCGAGCTCGTCGGCGACGTCCGGCACGTCGAGCATCTGGACCACGGCGTTCTCCTGGGAGCGTTGCAGCTCGTCCGGGTCCGGCCCGGGGGCGGCGCGCCGGGATGCCGGCGGGGTCGACTGGCGGGTCGTCTGCGAGGTCACGGACGGCGAGGACACGACCGGCCAGTCTAGGCAACACGCCGGGACCCGGCCGCAGGTCGGGTCGTTCCCGCGTCCGGGCGCGGCCTGCGGCACCCCGTCGTCGGGCGGGTGAGATGACGGTCCCGGACGGCTCGTCGGTCCCCCGAGCGGCCTGCTCCTCGTTACCATCGCCACATGTCCACCTCCCGCGGCCGCTCCGGGGGGCGCCGCGCGGGACGGTCCGCGGATCGGCGCCGCCGCCTGCGCACGGTGGACGAGACCTCGGCCGGCGGGCTGGTCGTGCACCCCGGGACGGGGGCCGCGGCGCTGATCGGACGGCTGGACCGGCGCGACCGGCTGCTGTGGTCGCTGCCCAAGGGGCACATCGAGGCCGGTGAGACGGCCGAGCAGGCGGCGGTGCGCGAGGTCCAGGAGGAGACCGGCATCATCGGTGAGGTGCTGGCACCCCTGGGCACCATCGACTTCTGGTTCGTCGCCGAGGACCGCCGGGTGCACAAGACCGTGCACCACTACCTGATGCGGGCTCTCGGCGGCGAGCTCTCCGACGAGGACATCGAGGTGTCCGAGGTCGCCTGGGTGCCGCTCGACGAGCTCGAGGGCCGGCTCGCCTACGCCGATGAGCGCCGGCTGATCCGGCACGCGGCGAACCTGCTGGAGGAGACGGCGTGAATCGGATCGCGGCCCTGGTCGCGATCGTGCTGCTGGCCCTGCTCACGGTCCCGGCATCGGCGCTCGCCGCACCCTCGGCCCCGGCGGCGGCGCCGGCCCGGTCCGAGCAGCCGGCCGCACCGGTCCGCCTGGACGTCGACGCGATGTCCCCCCGAGCGGTCACCGCGACCGGGCCGGGCGAGCTGGTCGTGTCCGGGACGATCACCAACACCGGCACCGCGCCGCTGGACCGGCTCTCCGTGCGGGTCCAGCGCGGCCCGGCGCTGAGCGGGGAGCCGGGCCTGCGCACCGCGCTGGACGGGGAGGCGGGCACCGACGACGTCACGCCGCCGTTCGCCGACCTCGGCGGGCTCGCCCCCGGCGCGTCGGTGCCCTTCCGGTACGCGGTCGCGCTCACCGGGGACCCGGGCTCCTCGCTGGCCCTGCCCGGCCCGGGTACCTACCCGATCCTGGTGAACCTCAACGGCTCCACCGGCGGGGACCCGTCCCGGCTGGCCGCGGTCCGCACCCTGCTCCCGGTGTCGTCGCTGCCCGGCGCACCGGGCCCGTCACCGCAGGCGGCCCCGGCGACGATGCTCTACCCGATCACCGACGTGCCCCGCCGGATACCGCCGGTCCCGGGGCAGACACCCGTCCTCACCGACGACGAGCTGGCCGACTCGTTCGCCCCCGGCGGCCGGCTGCGCGGCCTGGTCGAGGCGCTGGACACCCGTGCTCCGGCCGGGTCGCCCGCCCGTGCCGCGGTCTGCCTGGCGATCGACCCCGAGCTGGTCGCGACCGCCGCCGCCATGCGGAACGGCTACGAGGTGACCGCGCCGGACGGGACGACCACCCCGGGCCGCGGTGCGGAGGCGGCCGGGCAGTGGCTGACCGCGCTCACCGCGGCGGCCCGCGGCACCTGCGTGCTCGCCCTCCCGCCCTCCGACGCCGACCTGGTCGCGCTGGTCCGCGGCGGTCAGGCGGAGCTGGCCCGGCTCACCCTGGAACAGGGCCGCACCGCGCTGGTCGACGAGCTCGGCACCCCGGTGCTCCCCGACACCGTCTGGCCGGTCGGCGGCGTGCTGGACGAGCCGACGCTCGCCGCGCTCGGCGGCGGGACCCGGCTGGTGCTCTCCGCGGACGGCGTCGGCGGAGTCGGCGGCCGGACGTCGGGGGCCGTCCGGGTGACCGACGAAGCGGGCGGGCGGGCCGCCGACCGGGCGCTGCTCGCCGACCCGCTGCTGACCGAGGCCGCGGCCGGGCCGGACGGGGTCGAGCTGCAGGGCGGCGGCCCCGGCGCGCTGGCCGGCCAGGACCTCGCCGGGGCGCTGGCGTTCCGGGCCGCCGGGTCCGCCCCGGAGCCGGTGGTGGTGGCGCCACCGCACGGCTGGTCGGCCGACGGGGAGGCCGCCGCGGGGGTGCTGTCCGCGCTCGCCGCCCTGATCGGCGACGGCCGGCTGACCCCGGCCGGCCTGCCCGCGTTCGCCGCGGAGCCGGTCCCCGGGGACGAGGAGGCGGCGCGGCTGTTCTACCCGGTGCAGGCCGGCGGCGCCGAGATCCCCGGCTCGGTGATCGCGACGATCGGCGACCAGGTCCGGTCGATCGAGAGCCTCCGCGGCGCCGCGGAGGGCCGTACCGGCGTCGGGGCCGGCCCGGCGGAGGTGTTCGACCCGCTGGTCCGCGGCACGCTGCGTTCCGCGGCCGCCGCGTGGCGCGGCGACCCGGCCCGGGCCGAGCGGGAGGCCGCGATCGTCACCGAACGGATCCAGGGGATCCGCGGATCGGTCCGGGTGCTGGAGCCGCCGAGCCCGTACTCGCTGGGCACCAGCGACGCCCCGCTGCTGATCACCGTGGCGAACGGGCTGCCGGTGACGATGAACGTGCGCGTGGTGCTCTCCAGCACCACCGGGTTGCGGGTGGCCCCGATCCCGGTGCAGGCCGTCCCGCCGCTGGGCCGGGTACAGGTCCGTGTGAGCGCCCAGGTCACCCGGTCGGGGCAGTTCAGCGTCGGCGCGGGACTGCGCACCCCGGACGGCGCCACGCTCGGCCCGGACACCCGGCTGCGGGTCCGCTCCACCGTCTACGGCACGGTCACCGTCTGGCTGACCGCGATCGCCGGCGCGGTGCTGGTGGTGCTGGTGGTGCGGCGGATCCTGCGCCGGACGCGGTCCGGCGGGTCGGGTCCGGGAGGTCCGCCGGCTGGCTCCGGGGAGTCCTCGGCGTCGCCGCCCGACCCCGTTCCGCCCACGACGCCGGCCGGGCGCGGGACCGGACCGCCACCGACGCGGTGACCGGTTCGGCCGCGCTCGGCCAGCCCAGATGACCGCTCGCCGCAGGCGTTCGACATTCGGGCGATGGAGGGCGGCTCGTCATGAACCTTTCCGTACCACCGGCCGAACACATCACGTGTGGGGTCGACGAGACCGTTTCGTGCTCGGCCCCGACCACCGGAGTGTCGTAGGCTGAGGTCGGACGCGACATCAGCCGTCGGGGGAGGGCGAGGCCGTTGAACGGGCAGACCGACCAGCGAGCTGCCCGTACCGACGCCCAGCAGACGCCCGTGCCCGAGGATCCGGCCACCGATCACACCCGGGACACCGGGGACGACGCGGCCGGTGCCGCCCCCCGCGAGCGGCCGTCACCCGTCCGGCGCACCGAGGAGCAGGCCACCGCAAAGGTTCCGGCCCAGTCCCACGCGACCGGCCGCATCCCGGCCGCCCGGGACGCCGTCGGAACCAGCGCCGGCTCCCCACTGACCGACCGCTACGTGCTCCGCCAGCGGATCGGCGCCGACCCGTCGGCCGGGGCCGAGTTCTGGCGGGCCGAGGACACCGTGCTGCGCCGGCCGGTCGGCGTCACGCTGTTGCGCCGGCTGCCCGCCGACGACCGTTCGGACGACCCGGAGGGCACCGCCCGAGCCGGCGAGATGATCGTCCGGGCGCTGCGGTCGGGGTGCTTCGAGCACGCCGGCAGCGCCCGGCTGCTCGACGTGCTCGCCCCCGGGACGCACGGGCTGCCCGCCGACGTGCTCGGCGCGGCCGTCGCCGAGTGGGTGCCGGGGCGCTCGCTGGCCGAGGCCGTCGCCGACGGACCGGTCCGCTCGCACCGCGCCGCCAAGGCCGTCGAGACCCTCGCCGCAGCGGCCACCGAGGCCCACCAGCAGGGTCTGGTGCTGGGTTGCGACCACCCGCAGCGGGTCCGGATCACGCCGGACGGGCGCGCGCTGCTCGCGTTCCTGCTGCCCCGGCCGTCGGTGAGCGCCGCCGACGACGTCCGCGGGCTCGGCGGGATCCTCTACTGCCTGCTCACCCGGCGCTGGCCGCTGTCGGTCGCCGACGCCGCGCGGGCCGGGCTGGTCGCCGCCGACCGCACCCCGGCCGGCCGGCTGCGGGCCCCGTCGGCGCTGCGCCCGGGCGTCCCGCTGGAGCTGGACACGCTGTGCTCCGGGGCGCTCGGCCAGGACGAGGGGATCGGCCGGGTACACACCGCCGCGGCGATGCACCGGATGCTCACCGACGTCGTCGCGGAGGACGCCGACCAGGCGTTCTTCCCGCCGGTGCGGGACGGCGCGCCGTCCGACCCGGACGACGTCTGGCAGGACTCGGATCGGGTGCCGGACACCCGCGACGACCCGAACCGCCGGCGCAACCTGCGGATCGGGCTGTCCGTGCTCGGGGTCGGCGTGCTGCTCGTGCTCGGCTACCTGGGCATCCAGGTGGGTGCCCTGTTCGGGGCCGGCTCCGGCGGACCACCGGTCGTCGTGAACCCGCCGGTCGCGTCCGCGCCCGCCACGCCGGCGCCACCGCCAGCCCAGGCCGCCTCCACCGCGCTCACGCCGTCGACGGTGTCGGTGTTCGACCCGACCGGGGACGGCGACAACGCCTCGGACGTCGGCCAGGTCCTCGACGGGAACCCGGCGACGGCCTGGCGCACCCAGCAGTACTACCAGCCGTTCCCGGCCCTCAAGGAGGGCGTCGGGATCATGGCCTCGTTCGACGGGGTGCAGCCGATCAGCCGGTTGACCGTCGAGTCGGCCACCCCGGGAACCGTGGTCGAGGTCCGCTCGGCCCCGACCGCGGACGCGCCGCTGGAGCGGACCGACACGATCACCACCGTGACCCTGCGCGGGGGCGAGACCGTGATCCCGCTGGACGGTGCCCCGCCCACCGGTCACGTGCTGCTCTGGATCACCTCGCTCGGCGGGGGCGGGTCGGACAACGCCAGCCAGATCGGCGAGATCTCGTTTGAGCGCGCCATCCAGTAGCTCCCCGGTTCGCGATCGCGACCGGAGCCCGCCGAGCGGGCCCGGCCCGGGGCGCGCGGTTCCTACCGTGCGCGGGTGACCACGGTCGATCCGAGCCCGCGGCCGCCGGCCGGGCCGGACCTGGACGCGGTGTTCCGCCGGCACGCCGACCGGATGTGGTCGGTCGCGCTGCGGATCCTCGGCGACCCGGCCGAGGCCGAGGATGCCGTGCAGGAGGCGTTCCTCGCCGCGCTGCGCTCACCGGGCTTCCGCGGGGACGCTGCGGCGGGGACCTGGCTGCACCGGATCCTGGTCAACGGGTGCCTCGACCGGATCCGCTCCGCCGCCCGCCGCCGGGGCAGGGCCCCGGTCGCGTTCCCGGCGGTGGCCGGGCCGGACCCGGCCGCCCGGCTCCCGGACCGGATCGCGGTGCAGGACGCGCTGAACGACCTCCCGCCGGACCAGCGGGCCGCGGTCGTCCTGGTGGATGTGCTGGCCTGTCCGGTCGACGAGGCCGCCGCGATCCTCGGGGTGCCGGCCGGGACCGTGAAGAGCCGGTGCGCCCGGGGCCGGCTACGGCTGACCTCGCTGCTCGGCCACCTGCGGGAGGAGTCCCGATGACACCCGAGGAGACCGCCGGTCCGGATCCGGGCCGCCCCGACCCCGGCACCGGGCCGGTGCGCGCGGCGCTGGCGGCGCTCGGACCCGCCCGGATGCCCGACGACGTCGCCGCCCGGATCCGCGCCCGGCTCACCGACGAGATCGGTGCCGGACCCCCGCCGGACCCGCTTCCGGCGACCGGTCCGGCCCGGGCCCGCCGCCGTCCCGGCCGGCCCGTCCGCGCCGGGCTCTCCCTGCTGGCCACGGCGGCCGCCGCCGTTCTCGTCGCAGTGCCGCTCACCGGTGGCGACCGGGCTTCCGACCCGGTGCCGGTTCGGACGACCGGCCCGCTCGCCGACGAGCTGCGCGCCGCGGCCGGCGACGCCGGGGAGCCTGCGGGTCCGCTGGCCGACCCGGTCCGGCGGCACGCCTGCCTGACCGCCGCCGGCGTCACCGACCCCGGCGCCCCGCTCGTCGCGGGCCGCCGCCACCCGGTCGCCGGGCGTCCCGGGGTGCTGCTGGTGCTCGGCACGCCGGTAGCCGGCCGGTTCCGGATCGTCGTCGTGAACCCGGAGTGCGGACCGGACGGCGGCCTCCTCCTCGCGGACCTGCCCGCCGGTTCCTGATCCTCCCGGCACCGCGGAACCGATCCGCGGGTGACCGGGGCCGCGCCCGCCGCGGCCCCGGGGCGGGGAATGCCGCTGGCTAGGATCGCGTTCGAGCAGTACGACAGCCACCATGCGGGTCCGGCCGGCCCGGCCGGACCCCGCAGGCCCGTGATCGTGCGTCCCGCAGCGGGCGCTCCAGGAGGGATCGGTACCCGTGACCACCGAGCACACGGTGCACAACCTGATCATCATCGGGTCCGGGCCGGCCGGCTACACCGCTGCGGTGTACGCCGCGCGGGCCCAACTCGCCCCGCTCGTGTTCGAGGGCAGCCAGTTCGGCGGCGCCCTGATGACCACGACCGACGTGGAGAACTACCCGGGTTTCGTCGACGGCATCATGGGCCCCGAGCTCATGGAGCAGATGCGCGGCCAGGCCAAGCGCTTCGGCGCCGACCTGCGCGCCCAGGACGTCGACGAGGTGCGCCTCGACGGCGAGGTCAAGGAGGTGCGGGTCGGCAAGGAGACCTTCCGGGCCCGCGCGGTGATCCTGGCGATGGGTGCCGAGCCGCGCTACCTGCACGTCCCCGGCGAGCAGGAGCTGCTCGGCCGCGGGGTGAGCTCGTGTGCCACCTGCGACGGGTTCTTCTTCCGCGACCAGAACATCGCGGTGATCGGCGGCGGGGACTCGGCGATGGAGGAGGCCACGTTCCTCACCCGGTTCGCCGAGACCGTCACGGTGATCCACCGCCGGGACGAGTTCCGCGCCTCGAAGATCATGCTCGAGCGCGCGCAGGACGACCCGAAGATGCGCTGGCGGACCAATGCCGAGGTCACCGAGGTGACCGGCGAGGGCTCGGTCAAGCAGCTGCAGGTCCGGGACACCGTCACCGGGGAGACCGACTCGCTCGACGTCACCGGGATGTTCGTCGCGATCGGCCACGACCCGCGCAGCGAGCTGATCCGCGGGCAGGTCACGACCGACGCCGAGGGGTACGTGCAGGTCGCCGGGCGCAGCACCTGGACCGACGTCCCGGGTGTGTTCGCCTGTGGCGACCTGGTCGACCACACCTACCGGCAGGCGGTCACCGCCGCCGGTTCCGGCTGCTCGGCCGCGATCGACGCGGAGCGCTGGCTGGCCGGCCGGCCGGTCAGCCCCGAGCTGGCCGGCGGCGGTTACGGCGACGCGCCCGTCGAGGACGTCGCGCAGGCCGCACACTAGGTCCGCTCACCAGGTCTACGCGGCCCGCGAACTGCCCCGCCGGCGAACTCTTCCCGACGAACAAGGAGACAGCCATGGCCAACACGATCGACACCTCCACCGGTTCCTTCGACCAGGACGTCCTGCAGAGCGACAGGGCCGTCCTGGTGGACTTCTGGGCCACCTGGTGCGGCCCGTGCAAGATGGTCGCCCCGGTTCTCGACGAGATCGCCGGTGAGAACCCGGACAAGCTCACCGTCGCCAAGCTCGACATCGACGCGAACCCCGAGGTGGCCCGCGACTACCAGGTCATGTCGGTCCCGACCATGATCTTGTTCTCCGGCGGCAAGCCGGTGAAGCAGATCGTCGGTGCCAAGCCGAAGGCCGCGCTGCTGGCCGACCTGGCCGAGCACATCTGAGTTCCCGCTCCACTTCCGGTGCCCCGGGTAGCGCACCGGGATCACGCTGCGTGTCCCGGTTGATCACAGCCGGGACACGCGCGTGTACGCCCCGCTGCACTCCCTGCGGCCCCGGGCAGGGCACAATGGTTCCCGCCCGGCCGCCGAGGGAACTCCGGCGGAGGCAACCGACCGCAGGCCCCACAGGGGTGCCGCCGAATGCGAGCGAGGGGTGCATGCAGCTGCTCCGGCGCGGGGACTCGGGTCCTGCCGTGCGAGAAGTCCGGAACCGGCTGCAGCAGCTCGGGCTGCTGGCCGAGACGCCGGACGGGAAGCACCTCCAGCAGTCCTTCGACGTCGACGTCGACCAGGCGGTGCGAAGCTTCCAGCAGGGTCGCGGCCTGATCACCGACGGCATCGTCGGACCGGACACGGCTCGCGCGCTGCGCGAGGCCGGGTGGTCGCTGGGTGACCGGATGCTGTCCTTCACGCTGTCCACCCCGACCACCGGGGACGACGTCGGGATGCTGCAGGAACGGCTGCTCGAGCTCGGCTACAACCCGGGCCGCCCGAGCGGGCTGTTCGACGAGCAGACCGAGCAGGCGCTGGTGCGCTTCCAGCGCGACTACGGCATGACCCCGGACGGCGTCTGCGGCCCGGAGACGCTGCGCGCGCTGCGCCAGCTCGGCCGCAAGGTCACCGGCGGCCGCCCGCACCTGCTGCGCGAGCAGGAGCTGCTGCGCCGGTCCGGTCCGCGGATGCGCGGCAAGCGGATCGTCATCGACCCGGGGCACGGGGGGACCGACCGCGGCGTCGAGGTCGCCGGCGTCACCGAGGCCGACCTGATGTGGGATCTCGCGCGCCGGCTGGTGGGCCGGATGTCCGCGACCGGCATGGAGGCGCTGCTGTCCCGCCCCGAGGACGGCAACCCGCCGGACGCCGAGCGCGCCCAGTTCGCGAACGACGTCGGTGCCGACCTGGTCGTCTCGCTGCACACCGACGCCAGTTTCAGCCCGCACGCGCAGGGACTGGCGACGTACTACTTCGGCAACGGCTCCGGCGCCACGTCGAACGTGGGCGAGGCCCTCGCCGGGCTGATCCAGCGCGAGCTCCTGACCCGCACCCCGATGCTCGACTGCCGCAGCCAGACCTGCACCTGGGAGCTGGTCCGCCGCACCCGGATGCCCGCGGTCCGGATCGAGACCGGCTACCTGACCCACCTCGGGGACCGGGGCAAGCTGCTCGACCCCGGGTTCCGGGACGTCGTCGCCGAGGGGATCCTGGTCGCCGTCAAGCGGCTGTACCTGCTGGGCCAGGACGACCAGCCCACCGGCACCTTCACCTTCAGCGACGTGCTCGCCCGTGAGTACGCCCGGGACCAGATGCGGGCAGTCTGAGGCCCAAGACCCGGAGCCACGCCCACGCGTCGATCAGCGGCCCGCTCAGGGCGCCCTGAGATCGTCCGAGGCGTCCACGCGCTCCGGGCGCGTCAGCCGGCCCGTCCGGGCCGGCGTCCGCGTCTCGACCGGTGTGAGGGACTGCATCGGAATCGTCACCGTGTTGAACAGCTGTTCGAGCGCGGCCTCGACGTCCGACTTCCACTCCAGACCGGACCGGAGCTCCATCCGCAGCCGCGGCCAGCGGTGGTGCGGTCGGACGGTCTTGAACCCGACCGAACGCAGGAAGTCGGCAGGAACCACGCAGTCCGCCTCGGTTCCGGGCCGCGCGTCGCCGAACGCCTCGATCGCCCGTACCCCCCGCCGGGTCAGGTCCTTCACGACCGCCTGGGCGAGGGCACGACCCAGACCTTCACCGGAGAACTCGGGCAGCACCTGCATGGTCGTCAGCAGCACGGCGTCCGCGCTCACCGGGCCGGTCGGCAGCTCGGTGGCGCGGGGGACCGACGCCGGCGGGGCGAACAGCACGTACCCGGCCGGGGCGCCGCCGACGTAGACGACACGCCCGCACGAGCCCCACTCCAGCAGGACCTCGGAGAGCCACGCCTCCTTCTCCAGGTCGGTCGTGCCGTAGTCGTCGGCCTGCTCGGCGAGGCGGGGCGACAGCTCCCAGTAGACGCAGTTCCGGCAACGCTTCGGCAGATCGCCCAGATTGTCCAGATTGAGCGCGGCCACATGCCAGGACACGGAACAAACCTCCGGCTGTCGTCGGCGCGCGGGAGTCGCGCTCGTGCGCGGAACGGCCGGCCCGGGCGTCCCCAGCGCCGGCGGAACGGCCCGTGGCCACGTTCCGCCTGTCGTCGAGGGTAGGCACACACGTGCGTCCCCGTCACCTGCGAACCGGTCACCGGTAGGTCGGTCACGACGAAGGGCAGGCCGATCACCCGTCGCGGTTACACTCGCGTCGTCGCAACGACCTCACCGAACGGGAGCACGCCGATGGCCTCGCCCGACCGACCGCAGCAGCCCGACGCCCGCCGCACCGCGGCCGCGGCGGCCGCAGCGGCAGGGGAGGACCAGCAGCTCGAGGCCGCGACGCAGGGCGGGCCGCCGGCCCTGCTCCCCCCGACGGAGCGGTTCGCCGCCCGCACGGCCGGGATGACGGCGTCGGAGATCCGGGCGCTGTTCGCCGTGGCGAGCCGGCCGGAGGTCGTCTCGCTGGCCGGTGGGATGCCGAACCTGGCCGCGCTGCCGCTGCAGTCGCTGGCGGCCGAGGTCGCCGACCTGGTCGGCACCGACGGCACGGCCGCGCTGCAGTACGGCTCCGCGCAGGGGGTCCCGCAGCTGCGTGAGCAGATCTGCGACGTGATGCGGGAGGAGGGCATCGAGGGCGACCCGAACGACGTCGTGGTGACGGTCGGCTCGCAGATGGCCCTCGACCTGCTGACCCGGATCTTCGTGGACCCGGACGACGTGGTGCTGGCCGAAGGACCGTCCTATGTGGGCGCACTGGGCAGCTTCGCCGCGTACCAGGCCCGGGTCGTGCACGTCGCGATGGACGAGCACGGACTGGTCCCGGACCTGCTGCACGAGGCGCTCGAGTCGCTGGCCCGGCAGGGGACCACCCCGAAGTTCCTCTACACGATCCCCAACTTCCACAACCCGGCCGGCGCGACGCTGGCCGTGCAGCGGCGACCGCAGATCCTCGAGCTGTGCCGCCGGTACGGCGTCATGGTCATCGAGGACAACCCGTACGGGCTGCTCGGGTTCTCCGGCGAGGCCTACCCGGCGCTGCGGTCCTACGACCCGGACGTCATCTACCTGGGGTCGTTCTCGAAGACCTTCGCCTCCGGGCTGCGGGTCGGCTGGGCGCTGGTGCCGCCGCTGGTGCGGGACCGGCTGGTGCTGGCTGCGGAGTCGGCGACGCTGTGCCCGCCGACGTTCACGCAGATGATGGTGTCCCGGTACCTGTCGCACCATGACTGGCGCAGCCAGGTCAAGACGTTCAGCGAGAACTACCGGGAGCGCCGGGACGCGATGCTCACCGCGCTGGAGACCTACCTGCCGGAGGGCTGCAGCTGGAACGTGCCGGACGGCGGCTTCTTCGTCTGGCTGACGGTGCCCGAGGGCGTGGACACGAAGGCGATGCTGCCGCGGGCGGTCACGGCACGGGTGGCCTACGCGTCCGGGACCGGCTTCTACGCCGACGGTTTCGGCTCCCGGCAGCTGCGGCTCTCGTTCTGCTTCCCGACGCCGGAGCGGATCACCGAGGGGGTGCGGCGGCTGGCGGCGGTGCTGGAGGCGGAGCTGGACGTGGTCCGCACGTTCGGCACGGCGGCCCGCTCCGAGCTGCCGCGGGGCCCGCAGACCCCCTCGCCGGACACCACCTGAACGAGGTTTCACGTGAAACGCCCCGGGTCGTACGGCCCGGGGCGTTCGGCGTCCGAGGGGCATGTCGCAGAATGCCCGGGTGAGCGATCGAACGGTGGCCGTACTGGCCGGAGGCCTGTCCCACGAGCGTGAGGTGTCCCTGCGGTCCGGGCGGCGGCTCGCCGGCTCGCTACGGGCGGTCGGCGTGGACGTGCGCGAGTGGGACGTCGATGCCGCGTTGCTGGAGCGACTGCACAGCGACCGGCCGGACGTCGTCGCCGTCGCGTTGCACGGCGGTGAGGGGGAGAACGGGGCGGTGCAGCAGGTGCTGGAGCTGCTCGACGTGCCGTTCGTCGGGACGCCGTCCGGTGCCTGCCGGCGGGCGTGGGACAAGCCCAGTGTGAAGGCGGAGCTGGTGCGGGCGGGGCTGCGCACCCCGGACTGGGTCGCGTTGCCGCACTCGACGTTCCGCGAGCTCGGTGCCCGGGGTGTGCTGGACGCGATCGTCCGCCGGCTCGGCCTGCCCCTGGTCCTCAAGCCGGATCAGGGCGGGTCGGCGCTCGGCGTCCAGGTGGTCCGGGCCGCTGAGGATCTGCCGGCGGCGATGGTCAGCAGCTTCGCCTACGCCGAGACCGTCCTCGCCGAACGTTTCGTCGCCGGTACCGAGGTCGCGGTGTCGGTGGTGCACGACGGCGACGAGCCGCGCGCGCTGCCACCGGTCGAGGTCGAGGTGCCGTCCGGCTTCTACGACTACACCTCCCGCTACACCCCGGGCGCCGCGACGTTCCACTGCCCGGCCCGGCTGCCGGAGGCGACCCTGGTCCAGCTGGGGGAGACCGCCCTGACCGCGCACCGGCTGCTCGGAATGCGGGACGTCTCCCGGACGGATGCCATCGTCGACGCCGACGGCGGCGTGCACGTGCTGGAGATGAACGTGTCCCCGGGATTGACCGACACCTCGCTGCTGCCGACGGCGGTGACCGCGGACGGTTCCGATCTCGCGACCGTCTACCAGGCGCTCGTGGAGCGGGCCGCGGAACGCGGTTGATCCCCGGTGCGGGTTTCACGTGAAACCCGCACCGAGCGGTCGAACCCGGCGCGGGGCAGGCGGCATGCCACGGGCTCCACCGCGCACGGGAGTCTCGCTCGTGTCCGAGCTCCGGCCAGGGAGCGGCACCGGCCCCTCCTCGGTCAGCGTGCGAGACCGGCCGGGCGCCACTCTGCCGCCCCCTCCGGGCTCCGGCGGCCCGGCACCGACCCGAGCCCCTGCCGGGCCGACCCACACATCGGCACCACCGTCGGACGGCCGGGCCGTCCAGTTCCGTACCGCACGCGGCTGCACCGTGCCGCGCGCGGAACCTTCCGTCCTCGCCGCCGAGCGGGCACTCCTCGACCGGCCGGGGAGCCGTTCGCCCGCCGGCACACGGTCACGACCGCGCACTCCGCATGCGTGGTGACGGCAGCAGCCGCGCCGCCCCATCGATCGGGCTCGATGCGGGCGGCGAGTAGCCCATCGACACGGCCGGGAGCCCTGAGCCGACGGGCCCGCTTCGGCGGCCAGGGGTCCCTGGTCCGGAGCATCCGAGGGGTCGTTCAGCCGGCTCCCTGGCCGACCCGCCACCTGTCGGCGCCACCCGCGGCGCGTTCGGACACGACGCGCGAGCCAGCGAGGGGTGCGGGCCGAGCAGCGGCGTGCCCCCGGCCCGTCCGTGGGCGGGGCCGCTACCGGACGCAGGCCGGTCGGGGTGAAACCGGTCCACGACCGTCGCCTCACCTACCAGGCGTCGGTTTCACGTGAAACGCCTCCACGGGCGTCGCTCTACCTACCGGGCCCTGGTTCCACGTGAAACCTCGACCGGAACGCTGGGGCGCGCAGCCCCCGCCGAACAGGCGACCGCAACTCCCCGGGCACCCCCGCCGGACGGTGTGGCGGCCCGACAGGCCGCCCCGGGGGAGGAGGGGTTAAGAGACCGTGTCGCCGGCCGGGTGCTCGGCGAACCACTCGACGATGCCGGACATGTGCTGCTCGAAATCTCCGGGACGGGAGAAGTTCAGGACGCCGGCCCGCACATCGCCGCGATTCTCGAAGTCGTGGGTGACGCCGCCAGGGATGGCCACGAACGCGCCCTTCGACGCGGCGACCCAGCGGTCACCGACGAGCACCGACATCGTGCCGTCCAGGACGTAGAAGACGTCGTCCTCGGGGTGCACGTGTGCCCCCGGCCCGGTGGTGTGCGGATCCAGCCACCACTCAGAGATCGAGTATTCGCCGCCCGTCTCCGTCCCGTCCGCCTTGAACACCGCGAGGATCCGGCCCATCTCGTAGCGCCGGCCGTCGTCGGGTCCGAGCACCACTGGCGGTCGATCCGCACGGTTCTCGTCGCTCATCGGAGCCCTCCTCGTCCCGGTTCCTGTCGCCGAGAGTAGGACGCCGCCGGCACGGCGTCGTGGACGAAAGGGAATCGTGCCGGGTGCCGCGCGCCGGCCCTGCGGGGTCGGGGGGCACCCGCGATCACTCGGAGTCCGCCCGGTCGGCCCTCCGTCCCGTCGTGCCGAACTACGGGAGGCCGGCCCCGCGCAGCTCCGGACGAGACCGACCAGCCTCATCCGAGTTCCGGCGGAGCGCTGAGCCGCGGCGACGACGTGGTTCCACGTGAAACATGCACGCCCGCCCGGTGCGTCGGTGGGCGACGCCGCCGCATCACGACGCGGCAGCCCGTCCGCGTCCGGCCCGAAGTCCGGCACCTTCCGACGGCATACCCGGCCGCGATCGGCGACGCACCTCAGCCCCGTGTCCCTGCCGCCGGCGCGGGGGAGCGGGTGCGCGAGGCACCCGCTCGGCCGCGCCTTCACCACCGGTACCGGGCCGGACGGCCCCGCACGAACCGAGCCACTACGCCCGCCGACGACTCGCCCCCGCACTGCGCCCGCCCGGCCGGCGCCGCTCGGATACGACGCGTCACGCACGGTTCGCGCCCGCGCACCACGGACACCACCCGTCGTCATGGTCAACGGCGTCGATGGCGGTCGCAGGGGGCGCCGCGCCGGCACGGGCAGCCCGCTCGTTGCGCCGGCTCTCACGAGTGGCCCCGATCGTCGTGACCGTCGGCGGACCGTTGAGGTGTGCAGGCCGGTCGACCCTGCGGCGCGTTAGGTGACGATCGTACTTAATCGAGAAAGTCAGCGGATTCCACGCCTGAGAGCCGCTGTGTGACATGCGAGGGCGTCCGCGGGTGGTCGCACCCACCATCGCATCCGACAGCCCGCCCACGGACGTCTCAACGCGCCCTCAGATCGCCGTCACCGTCGCCACATCCCGGATCGACCCCGAGTTCCGCGGAGGGTCCATCACCCCGGGACCGGCAGCGGCCGCCGCCCGGAGGGCGACGGCCGCGGGGGAGTGACGACCGGCCAGGACTACTCCTGCTCCCGGGCGCCCATCATCCCGGCGATCCGCTCGAGATCCTCGACCGAACCGAACTCGACGACGATCCGACCCTTCCGCTGGCCCATCTCGACCTTGACCCGGGTGTCGAAGGTGTCGGCCAGCCGGTCGGCGTACTCGGTGAACTCGGGGCGCTGCTCCGCGCGCCGGCGGGGCTTCCGCTCCCGGGCCGGCTCCTCCTGGCGGGCCAGCACGACGGCCTCCTCGGTCGCGCGCACCGACAGGCCCTCGGCGACGATCCGGGTCGCCAGGTCCTCCTGCGCGCCGGCGTCCTCCACACCGAGCAGCGCGCGGGCGTGACCGGCACTCAGCACCCCGGCCGCCACCCGGCGCTGCACGGTCACCGGGAGCCTCAGCAGCCGGATCATGTTCGTGACGACCGGACGGCTGCGTCCGAGCCGATCGGCGAGCTCGTGGTGGGTCACCCCGAACTCGGCGAGCAGCTGCTCGTAGGCGGCCGCCTCCTCCAGCGGGTTGAGCTGGACGCGGTGGATGTTCTCCAGCAACGCGTCCCGGAGCATCACGTCGTCGCCCGTGTGCCGGACGATCGCCGGGATGGACTCCAGACCGGCCCGCTGCGCCGCCCGCCAGCGGCGCTCGCCCATGATCAGCTCGTAGTCACGGCCGGTCCGCCGGACGACGATCGGCTGCAACAACCCGAACTCGCGGATCGAGTGCTCCAGCTCGGCGAGCTGCTCCTCGTCGAACTGGGTCCGCGGCTGCTGCGGGTTCGGCACGATCCGGGCGACCGGGACCTCCCGGTACTCGGCCCCGCCGTCGACGACCGCGGTCTCCGGGGCCTCCCCGCCCTCCCGGGGCAGCGCCGGTGCCGGCCGGTGCAACGGCGCGCCGGCACTGCTCAGGCGGGTCGGCTCGCCGCCCTGCTCGGCCTGCTCGGCCTGCTCGGCCGGAGCGGTCGGGATCAGCGCGGCGAGCCCCCGGCCGAGGCCACCCTTGCGCTCCGCCACCTCAGCGCCCATCCGTGCCGGCGGGCCGGTAGGCCCCGGTCGCACCGTGCTCGGCGATCTCCCGGGCGGCGTCGACGTAACTCATCGCGCCGCGCGAACCGGGGTCGTAGGCCAGCACGGTCTGGCTGTAGCCGGGCGCCTCGGACACCTTGACGCTGCGCGGGATCACCGTCCGCAGCACCGTCGGGCCGAAGTGCTGGCGCACCTCGGAGGTGACCTGGTCGGCCAGCTTGGTCCGGCCGTCGTACATGGTCAGCAGGATCGTGGACACGTGCAGCGCCGTGTTCAGGTGCGAGCGCACCAGATCGATGTTGGAGAGCAGCTGGCCCAGCCCCTCCAGCGCGTAGTACTCGCACTGGATCGGGATCAGCACCTCGGACGCCGCGACCAGCGCGTTCACCGTCAGCAGGCCCAGCGAGGGCGGGCAGTCGATGAGCACGTAGTCGACGTCGAGCCGGGCGAGGGCCTCGTCGTTCAGCGCCTGGGACAGCCGGGACTCCCGGGCCACCATGCTGACGAGCTCGATCTCGGCGCCGGCCAGGTCGATGGTGGCGGGTACGCACAGCAGGTCCGGCGACGCGGTGCTCTCGACGGCGGCCTCGTCCAGCCCGATCTCGCCGAGCATCACCTCGTACACCGACGACGTCCCGGTCCGGTGCTCGACGCCGAGCGCGGTACTGGCGTTGCCCTGCGGGTCCAGGTCGATGACGAGCACCCGGAGCCCGTGCATGGCCAGCGCGCCGGCGAGGTTGACCGTGCTCGTCGTCTTGCCGACGCCGCCCTTCTGGTTCGCGACGGTCAGGACGCGGCGCGTCTCCGGCCGGGGCATGCCGTGCTTCTCCGGGTGTCGGAGCCGGGCGGCCCGCTCGGCCTCGTCCGCTATGGGGGTCCAACCGAGACTCACGCGCGGCCCTCTCTGCGTCGGTCCGTCTGGAGTCGCCGACCCGGGAGATGTTTCACGTGGAACAGTCGACTCGGTGTCCATCATCGCCGTTCCCTCCTCCGGTTGCGTCGGGGCGCGCCGATGCGCGAGATCTCGACCACGGTGCTGGGCGGATCGACCACACCGTCGCCGCACGTACGGATCCGGGCGGGACCGCCCCCGAGTGCCCGGACCGCGTCGGTATCGCGCGCGATCTCGTCCGGGGCGGACGCGCCCTTCAGTACCAGCATCGCACCACCGGTCCGCAGCAGTGGCAGGCAGAGCCCCGCGAGGCGGGCCAGCGGTCCGACGGCGCGGGCGGTGACCACGTCGGCGCCCTCCCATCGTCGCTGCACGGCGTTCTCCTCGGCCCGGCCGCGCTCGACCGCCACGGACAGACCCAGGTCGGCGACGACCTCGTCGAGCCAGTCCACCCGTCGGGCCAGCGGCTCCACGAGGACGATCTGCAGATCCGGCCGGGCCAGCGCCAACGGTATCCCGGGCAGTCCGGCTCCCGAACCCACGTCCACGACCTTCGCCCCGGACGGGACGATCTCGCCGAGCACGGCGCAGTTGAGCACGTGCCGGTCCCAGAGCCGCTCGCGTTCCCGCGGCCCGATCAGCCCGCGCTCGATCCCGGAGGTGGCCAGGTGCTCGACGAAGCGGACCGCCGACGGCAGCCGCTCGCCGAACACCCGCTCGGCGACCTCGGGGACGGGGGGCGCGGACCCGGATCCGGTGCTGCTCACTTCTTGTGCACGACGACCTGACGCCGCGGCTCCTCGCCCTCGCTCTCGCTGACGACGCCCTTCACGCTCGCCACGGCGTCGTGCACGACCTTGCGCTCGAACGGGGTCATCGGCCGCAGCCGGGCCGACTCGCCGGACCTCTTGACCTCCTGCGCGGTCTCCAGGCCGAGGTCGGTCAGCTCGTCGCGCCGACGCTTGCGCCAGCCGGCGACGTCGAGCATCAGCCGGGACCGGCTGCCGAGCTGCTGCTGCACCGCGAGACGGGCCAGCTCCTGCAGACTCTCCAGCACCGCGCCCTTGTCGCCGACCAGCTTCTCCAGGTCGGTGTCGCCCTCGGCGCCCTCGATGCTGACGACGGCCCGGCCGCCCTCGACGTCGAGGTCGATGTCGCCGTCGTAGTCCAGGACGTCGAGCAGGCGCTCCAGGTAGTCGCCGGCGACGTCGCCCTCCTGGATCAGCTGGTCCTCACCGGACGGCTTCTCCTGGACGTCGGCACCCTCGGCGGGGTCCTGTGCAGTGGTGGGCACGGAGTTCTCCTCTCGACTCGATCAGGCAGGTCCGCAACGCCGGGCCCGCACGGCGGTCGGGGTGTCCGCCGGGGCCGTCGCGGCGTGCGCGTTCTGTCAGCGGCGCTTGCCGCGCTTGGACTTCGTGCCCTGCGGGCGGCGCTGCACCGGCTTGGCGCCCGGCTTCTTGGCACCGTTCCCGGCGCCGCCGTTGCGCTTGTTCCCGGATCCCCCGGAGCGGGCCGATCCGTTCGTGCCCGACCCGTGCGTGCCCGATCCGTTCGTCGAGCCGCCGGAGGTCGCCGCGCCCGCGCTCGTCCCCGCCGTCGTCCCCGTGCTGCCGGCCTCGTCGGCGGACGCGCCGTCCGAGCCCGCGGCGTCGGTCCCGACGGGCTCGTCGGCGATCTCGCGGACCTCCTTCTCGGCGTCCTTGGTGTTCTTGCGGACCGGCTTCTGGCCCGGGCGCGGGGCGAGGCTCTTGGCGGCCTCCGCGGCCTGCTCCTGCTTGTCCGACTCCTCGGCGTCGATCCGCTTGTAGACGACGTACTGCTGGCCGAGGGTCCACAGGTTGTTCGCGACCCAGTAGAAGAGGACCGCCAGCGGCAGGAACGGTGCACCGACGACGACGCCGATCGGGAACACGTAGAGCATCAGCTTCTGCATGATCTCGGCCTGCGGGTTCGCGGGCGCCGTGCCGGCCGCGATCTGCGCCTGCTGGCGGGCGACCGAGTGCCGCGCGGTGACGTGCGTGAAGACACCGGCCATGATCATCAGTGGGATCATGACGACCCACTGCGAGACGATGTTCCCGCCGAGATCCGCGACCGAGGCGGTGTTCTGCAACGGGTAGATCGCGGAGCCGAGCTTCGCGCCGAACAGGCTCGAGTCGACGAACGAGGCGTTCTCGGCGGCGTTGAAGAAGTAGTTCTCGGTCTTGCCCGGCTTGAACTCCCGCAGCACGTGGAACAGGCCGATGAACACCGGGATCTGCACCAGGATCGGCAGGCAGCCCATCAGCGGGTTGGCGCCGTTCTGCTGCTGGAGCTTCTGCATCTCCGTGGCGAGCTTCTGCCGGTCGTTCGCGTACTTCTTCCGGAGCTTCTGCATCTCCGGGGCCATCTCCTGCATCTTGCGCATGGAGCGGACCTGCGTGACGAACGGCTTGTAGAGGATCACTCGCAGGGTGAAGACCAGGAAGACGACCGACAGCGCCCAGGCGAAGCCGTTGTCCTCGCCCAGCACGAAGCCGAACACCTTGTGCCAGACCCACATGATGAAGCTGACGGGGTAGTAGATGAAGTCCAGCACGGGTGCGTTGCTCCTCGGAGTCTCGGACGTGGCGGCGGGTGCCGGTGGTCCTAGAGGCCTTCGGTTCGGGTCGGTTCGGTGGACGCCGGATCCGGTGGAGCGGATCTCGCCCGGTCACGGCGCCGCGGTGGGACCGGATCCGCACCGCCAGGGTGCCACGGTCCGCACCGCAACAGTCGCCAGACGGTGAGCCCGGTTCCCCGGATCAGGCCGTGCACGGCGTAGGCGTCGACGGCGTAGGCACTGCAGCTCGGGTGGAACCGGCAGGTGGGCGGCAGCGCCGGGGAGATCCAGTGCTGGTACCAGCGGACGGCGGCGATCGCCGCCCGCGGACCGGGGGAGCGGTGCGCGGTCGCGTCCGGCGGCAGGTCGTCCGGCGCGGGGCCGGTCATCGCGTGCCGTCCCGGGGACGGCGAGGACGACGCGCGGCGCCCAGCGCCGAGTCGAGGTCACGTCCGAGCTCGGCGGAGGAGGCGCCGGCCGCGGGCGGCAGCGCACGGACGACGAGCGCGGAGCCGGGCGGCAGGCCGTCCAGCCGGTCCGCGACCAGGTGCCGCAGCCGGCGGCTCACCCGGTGCCGGACGACGGCGTTGCCGACGGCCTTGCTCACGACGAAACCCGCCCGCGGCGAAGCGTGCTCGGGCACGCCGCCGGGGCGGGTCGGATCCAGGTGCACCACCAGACTCGTACGACCGGCGCGGCGTCCGCGCTTGATCGTCGAGGCGAACTCGGGCCGGCGGGTGAGCCGGGCGTGGGCCGGCAACACGGCGCGGGCCGGTGGGGTGGCCGGCCGGATCAGGCCGAGAGGTTGCCGCGCCCCTTGCGGCGGCGCGCGGCGAGGATCCCGCGGCCGGCGCGGGTGCGCATGCGCAGCCGGAAACCGTGCGTCTTGGCCCGGCGGCGGTTGTTCGGCTGGAAAGTACGCTTGCTCACGGTCGGCTCTCCTGGTCGGCGTCTCGCAGGCACCCTGCAACGCCGAGTATCTGCGGTCTACGGTTCCTGCACGGGGTTGCGCGGGACACCGGTCGTCCCGGACCGACCGGTACGACCCCGGGATCCGGACGTCGGGACGGGCGCGACACGCTCGTTCCGACCAGTGTCCAGTCCGTAAGGCTACGCAGCGGCTTTTCGGAGGGTCAAACCGCCCCCGGCGGCGCCCGGTCCGCCCGGGAGCCGCCCCGGCTGCTAGCGTGCCGTTCCTCTCGGGCCGTCACGGCCGCACCCGCCCGATCCGAGACGTTCACCAGGTGTCCGCACCCGGCCGCCCCGCCGCGAGCCGGGCGTAGCCGCGTGCGTACCTTTACGCACAAGTGTGGACAAAGCTGGGGATACCCAGCGTGTTCGGTCCGTGCGGGACGGGTGACCCTCCATCGGGGGTCCGGGGCAGGCGGCGATCATGGCGGCCGAGGCGAGGGGGAAGCGCTGATGACCGACCAGCCGGGCGACCTCGGCCAGGTCTGGAACCGGGTCATCGCCGACCTCTCGGGCGCCTCGGCCGAGTCCGGTACCCCCGCGCTGTCCCCGCAGCAGCGGGCCTTCCTCCGCCTGACCCGCCCGCTCGGCCTGCTGGACGGCACCGCGTTGCTGGCCGCGCCGAGCGAGTTCGCGAAGGACGCCATCGAACGCATCCTGCGCCGCCCGATCAGCGACGCGCTGGGGCGCCACCTCGGTGTGTCGGTCAACCTCGCCGTCGTCGTCGACGCCTCGGCGGCCTCCGGCGGTACCGAGGTCCCCGACCCGCCCGGATTCGGGCTGCCGCGTACCGGCCTCTCGGCGATCGGGGTCACCGCAGGCGACAGCGCCCGGGACACCGGCGACGGCCGGACGGATCTCTCGTCCCCGGTCACGTCGAACGGCGGTCCCGCGACCGGTGACCCGGCCGATGCCGGCACGACCGGCCACCGGAGCGGCTCGGACGGCGCGGCCGCCGACGGCGAGCCCGCCGGTGACGACGGCGTCCCCGCCGACGCGATCGCCGACACCGGGCCCCCGGACGGCGCGGAGCCGCCCGCTACCCGCGGCTACGAGCCGCCGCCGGCATCCACCGGGGGGTGGGCACCGCAGCCGGAGAGCCCCGCCCGCGACACCGGCGGCACCAGCTGGCCCGCCTACACCGCTCCGCAGGCCGGCGACCCGGTCGCGCCGCGGTCGCAGACCCGGCTCAACGAGCGCTACACCTTCGACACCTTCGTCATCGGGGCGTCGAACCGGTTCAGCCACGCGGCCGCGGTCGCGGTCTCCGAGGCACCGGCGCGGGCGTACAACCCGTTGTTCATCTGGGGCGAGTCCGGGCTGGGCAAGACGCACCTGCTGCACGCGGTCGGGCACTACGCCCAGCGGCTGTTCCCCGGCATGCGGGTCCGGTACGTCAGTACCGAGGAGTTCACGAACGACTTCATCAACTCGCTGCGCGACGACCGCAAGGTCGCCTTCCAGCGCCGCTACCGCGACGTCGACGTGCTGCTGGTCGACGACATCCAGTTCCTGGAGGGGAAGGAGGGGACCCAGGAGGAGTTCTTCCACACCTTCAACACCCTCCACAACGCGAACAAGCAGATCGTCGTCTCCTCCGACCGGCCGCCGAAGCGCCTCGAGACGCTCGAGGACCGGATGCGCACCCGGTTCGAGTGGGGCCTGATCACCGATATCCAGCCGCCGGAGCTGGAGACCCGGATCGCGATCCTCCGGAAGAAGGCCGCGCAGGACCGGCTCGCCGTCCCCGGTGAGGTGCTGGAGTTCATCGCGGAGCGGATCGAGCGCAACATCCGCGAGCTCGAGGGCGCGCTGATCCGCGTCACCGCGTTCGCGTCACTGAACCGGCAGGCCGTCGACACCCAGCTCGCCGAGATCGTGCTGCGCGACCTCATCCCGGACTCGGCCGCCTCCGAGATCACCGCCCCGACGATCATGGCCGTCACCGCCGAGTTCTTCGGCGTCACGCTCGACGACCTGTCCGGCCCCGGGAAGACCAAGGCGCTCGCCCAGGCCCGGCAGATCGCGATGTACCTGTGCCGCGAGCTGACCGACCTCTCGCTGCCGCGGATCGGCCAGACCTTCGGCGGCCGGGACCACACGACCGTCATGCACGCGGACAAGAAGATCCGCAACGAGATCTCGCTCCGCCGGAAGACCTTCGAGCAGGTGCAGGAGCTGACCGCGCGGATCAAGCTGCGCGCCCGGCACTGACCCACCGCCGCTGTGATCCACAGCCGCTGTGATCCGCTACCGCGCTGAGCCGCCACCGCACGCCCGCCGATCCACAGCACCGGAGACGGTCCGGCGACCGCTCCGACCTGCAGGGCACCGGTCACCGGCCGCACCGGCCGGCCCTGCGATGCACCCACACGAACATCACCGCTGAGAGCGCTTCTGCCGCCCGTTCGGGACCGGCCGAGGGGGTCGAGGACCCCCGGTCCGGCGCCCGCTCCGGCCCCAGATCCGGGCGACCGGCATCCCGGAACGATCTCCTTCGGGGCCGGCGCGGCGTCACCGGCGTGTCGCTCCCGAGAGCCCCGCCCACCGTCCGGTATCGGAGCGCTCGGCGCATTCCGGTGAAATCCGTGATCGACTTCGCCGCTCCGGCCGTCACTCTGCGTCGAGATCGGTGTGACGCGTGGGGCCGGTGTGGGTGGATCACGGCCGTCCGCCGCCCCCGTCGACGCCGTCGCGCCATCACCCTCGGTCCACGATCCACCACGTTTCCACCCACACCTGGGGACAACTCTGTGGATGACTCCCGCGGAGCCCGTGGACGGATCGCCGTGGATCGGTGGACAACTCGGCCGTCACCCCGGGATGGATCGGGGACGGATGGCGGGACAGCTCGCCGGTCCACCGCTCCACGGACCTGTCAACCGATGCCCCCACGGACACGTCCCCAGTCGACGCGGCCAGCTGACCAGCACAGATCGACGTCATCCACACCGTGCACAGCACTTACTACTACGACGGTTGTTCTCTCTTCAGTACTTCTTCTTCAAGAACGAGTGTGTGGAGCGGACACGGACGGGTCCCCGGACACCGTCACGACCGGGCACACGCAGTCGCCCGCTCCCGCCGGGTGACGGGGCCGGGGCGGCGTGGAAACTGTCGGTCGGAGGCTCTACCGTGAGCCTCCCGGCGAGTCCGGGTCCCGGCTCCGGGACTCCAGGACCCGCTCTGCTCCACCGCCGTCCCGCCGGGGCGTCCGGCCCGAACGGCCGGCGTGATCGGCGCTACCGGGGAAGGTCCTTGATGAAGTTCCGGGTCGAACGCGACGTCCTTGCGGACGCAGCCGCCTGGGTGGCACGCAGCCTTCCGGCGCGCCCACCCGTGCCCGTCCTCGGCGGAGTACTGATCCAGTCCGGCGGCGCCGACGGGGCCGACGGCGCCGCCGAACGGCTGACCGTCTCCGGCTTCGACTACGAGACCTCCGCCCGCGTCGAGCTGGATGCGACCGTCGGCGAACCCGGCCGGATGTTGGTCTCCGGCCGGCTGCTCGCCGACATCACCCGGGCGCTGCCCTCGAAGCCCGTCGACCTGGTGGTGGACGGAGCCCGCGCCACGATCAACTGCGGGAACAGTCGGTTCAGCCTCCCGACCATGCCGGTCGAGGACTACCCGCAGCTGCCGGAGATGCCGCAGAAGGCCGGCAGCGTCGCGGCCGACGCGCTCGCCGCCGCCGTGGCCCAGGTCGCGGTCGCCTCAGGCCGGGACGACACGCTGCCGATGCTCACCGGGATCCGGGTCGAGATCGAGGGGCCCCAGCTGACCCTCGCCGCCACCGACCGGTTCCGGCTCGCCGTCCGCGAGCTCGAGTGGTCCCCGGAGGACCCGTCGATCTCGACCGCGGTGCTGATCCCGGCGAAGACGCTCGCCGAGGTGGCCAAGACCCTGGCCGGGTCGGGCACCGTCGAGATCGCGCTGTCGGCCGGGGACGGGATGCTGGGCCTGACCGGCGGCGGACGCCGTTCCACCAGCCGCCTGCTCGACGCCGAGTTCCCCCGGTTCCGCCAGCTGATCCCGGCCGAGCACACCACCGCCGCCGAGCTCGACGTCGCCGGTCTGGTCGAGGCGATCAAGCGGGTGTCGCTGGTCGCGGACCGGGTGGCCCAGATCCGGCTGGAGTTCGGCGAGGACGGGCTGCGGCTGGCCGCCGGCGGCGACGACGTCGGGTCGGCCGAGGAGGAGCTGCCCTGCGCGCTGGACGGCAACCCGCTGACCATCGCGTTCAACCCCGGCTACCTGCTCGACGCGCTGGGTGCCCTGCACACGGACCGGGCGCAGCTGACCTTCACCACGCCGAACCGGCCGGCCCTGGTCCGCCCGGTCCCGCCGCCCGCCACCGACGACGCCGAGGCCCCGTCCCCGGAGCAGTCCGGGTACCTGCACCTGCTGATGCCGGTTCGGCTGCCCGGCTGAGCGCCGCAGCCCGCACCCCACCGGGCGGGACCGGAGCCGGACGGGAAGACTCGGCCCCGGCGTGATCGACGGCGGTCCCCGCCCCGGGCGGGGAGACCGGCCGCGGACACGCGGCACGAGCAGTGACCACAGCGCAGGACAGGGGGCCAGCACGGTGCAGATCGGACTGATCGGCCTGGGCCGCATGGGCGGCAACATGCGGGAACGGCTGCGCGCCGCCGGGCACGAGGTCGTCGGCTACGACCCGCGCCCCGAGATCAGCGACGTCGGCTCGCTGCAGGAGCTCGTCTCCGCGGTGCCGTCACCGCGGACGATCTGGGTGATGGTGCCCTCCGGTGAACCGACCCGGAACACCGTCGCCACCCTGGCGACCGTTCTCGGCGAGGGCGACCTGGTCATCGACGGTGGCAACTCCCGCTACACCGACGACCGGCCGAACGCCGCGCTGCTCGAGGCGCACGGCATCGGCTACGTCGACTGCGGGGTGTCCGGCGGGGTCTGGGGCCGCGACAACGGCTACGGCCTGATGGCCGGTGGCGAGCGGGTGCACATCGAGCAGGCCATGCCGGTCTTCGACGCGCTCCGGCCGGACGGGCCCCGCGAGGAGGGCTTCGCGCACGCCGGCCCGGTCGGTGCCGGGCACTTCTCGAAGATGGTCCACAACGGCATCGAGTACGGCCTGATGCAGGCCTACGCCGAGGGCTTCGAGCTGATGCAGGCCAGCGAGCTGGTCACCGACGTACCGGCCGTGATCCAGGCCTGGTCGCGCGGCACCGTCGTCCGGTCCTGGCTGCTGGACCTGCTGGTCGACGCTCTGAAGGAGGACCCGGCGCTGGACTCGCTCGAGGGCTGGGTCGACGACTCCGGCGAGGGCCGGTGGACGATCGAGGAGGCCATCGACCACGCGGTTCCGCTGCCGGTGATCTCCGCGGCGCTGTTCGCCCGGTTCTCGTCCCGGCAGGACGAGTCCCCGGCCATGAAGGCGGTGGCCGCGCTGCGCGCGCAGTTCGGCGGGCACGCGGTGAAGTCCGTGTCCGGTTCCGGTCCGGCCGGAGCACCCGGCGACAAGGCGGGTCCCGCCCCGGGTACCGGGGCGTCCCGGCCGGGAGGCTGACCGGCCGGTGTACCTGAAGCGGTTCTCGGTCACCGACTTCCGGTCCTGGCCGTCGGCCGAGCTGGAGCTCGAGCCCGGCGTCACCGTGCTGGTCGGGGCGAACGGAGCGGGCAAGACCAACCTGGTGGAGGGCGTCGGCTACCTGGCCTCGCTCGGCTCGCACCGGGTGTCCTCGGACGCCCCGCTGATCCGGCGCGGCGCGGAGCAGGCCCTGCTGCGCGGCGAGGTGCACCACCACGGCCGGATGCTCGGCGTCGAACTCGAGATCAACTCCGGGCGGCCGAACCGGGCCAGGGTGAACCGCTCGCCGGTCTCCCGCCCGCGCGACGTGCTGGGCATCCTGCGCAGCGTGCTGTTCGCCCCGGAGGACCTGGCACTCGTCCGGGGCGACCCGTCCGAACGACGTCGCTTCCTCGACGATCTGCTGGTCGCCCGGTTCCCGCGGTTCGCCGGCATCCGGGCCGACTACGACAAGGTGCTCCGCCAGCGCTCCGCGCTGCTCAAGACGGCCAAACCCGCGCTGCGCTCCGGGAGGGGCCGTACCCGGCGCCCGGAGCCGTCCGGCGACACGCAGGCGCGGGACGACCTCCCGGACGACCTGGCCACCCTGGAGATCTGGGACGGGCACCTGGCTCGGACCGGCGCCGCGCTGCTCGCCGGGCGGCGCGAGCTGGTGGTGGCGCTCGCGCCGTACGCGCGCGAGGCGTTCGGCCAGATCGCGCCGTCGTCGGACCCGATCGACCTGGACTACCGGTCCAGCGTGGGGGCCACCGGCGTGGCCGAGCTGCCCGCGACGACCGCCGAGCTGGAGGAGCTGCTGCTGACCCGGCTGGCCGAGGCCCGCTCGCAGGAGGTCGAGCGCGGGGTGTGCCTTGTCGGCCCGCACCGCGACGACCTGGACCTCGCGCTCGGCGACGGGCCGGCGAAGGGCTACGCCAGCCACGGTGAGTCCTGGGCGTTCGCGCTGGCACTGCGGCTGGCGTCCTACCGGCTGCTGCACGCCGACGACGTCGAGCCGGTGCTGGTGCTCGACGACGTGTTCGCCGAGCTCGACTCGTCCCGCCGCCGGGCGCTGGCCGGGCTCGTCGCCGGGGCCGAACAGGTCCTGGTCACCGCCGCGGTGGCCGAGGACGTCCCGCCAGAACTGGACGGGATCCACTACGACGTCGGCGAGGGCCGCGCGGTCCGCGTGGGCGGTGCCCGGATCGGGGAGATCGGGTGAGCACCGGTGCCGTGCGACGCCGCCGAGCAGGTCTCGGACGCGTCACGACGACCTGGGGACAAGACTGTGGATACTGTGGATAACCCGGGATCGGCGGGGGACGGACGCCGCCGGAACACGCAGAACGCCCGGACACGGCGTTCCGGGCGTCGCTCGGGTGCGGCCGCCCCTGGGGACGGCCGTCCCGCCGAGCCCGATCACGGCCCGGTCACGGGCGGCGGTGCGCGCGGCGGGGACCCGTCGCCCCGGGACGGCGGTCCGCCCGGGGAGCAGGGCGACCTGCTCGACGGCGAGCGGTCCGGTCTGCGCGGCGCCGACCTCGCCCGGGATGCGCTGCGGGCCGCCCGGGAGACGTCGGCCCGCAAGGCCGAGGAGCGGGCCGAGGAGCAGCGGCCGAAGCTGCGGGTCGTCTCCGGCAAGGGGCGCCGGCGTCGCTGGTCCGGCTCCGGGCCGGACGACCGGGACCCGCAGCCGTTCGGCCGGATCGTGTCCCGGGTGTCGATGGACCGGGGCTGGTCGTCCCGGCTGACCGACGCGACCGTGCTGGGCCGCTGGCCGCAGCTGGTCGGTTCGGACGTCGCCGACCACTGCACGCCGATCTCGCTGCGCGACGGCGAGCTGACCCTGCAGGCCGAGTCGACCGCGTGGGCCACCCAGCTGCGGACGCTGCAACGGCAGCTGCTGACCCGGCTCGCGGCCGCGGTCGGCCCGGACGTGGTGCGCCGGATCCGGGTGGTCGGCCCGAGCGGGCCGAGCTGGCGGCACGGGCCGCGACACGTCCGGGGGCGGGGCCCCCGCGACACCTACGGCTGAACCCCCGGCTGCGCTGCGTGGATCCGGTACTGCGTGGATCCGGTGCTGCGTGGGATCCGGTGCAGGGACGCCGGCAGCACGGGGCGCTGCTCGCGCGCGGGTGGGGGACCGGCCGGGCGCCCCGGATCGCTCTCGGTCGCGGTGAGCGCGCGATGAGGGGTCGCCCCACCGCTCGACTCCCGTTCGGCACATCCGATCCCGGGTGGGGAGCCGTTCGCCCGTCTGTGGCGATTCTGGGCGGGTCCTGACCGCCTTTCCGTCGGTGCCTACGGGTAGACTTGCAAGGGTGTTCCCGGGTGGCTCCCCCGCAGCGAAGGTTGCGGTGCCTGAGCGCCCGGTCGGTGGAACCGGCCCCGGCGGCGCCGGGCCGACTCACGTGGCGAGGAGAACCAGCAGCTCGTGGCTCAGGACAAGTCAGCGCAGAAGAACGCCTACGGCGCGTCGTCCATCACGGTCCTCAAGGGCCTGGAGGCGGTCCGCAAGCGGCCCGGCATGTACATCGGCTCCACCGGCGAGCGGGGCCTGCACCACCTGATCTGGGAGGTGGTGGACAACTCCGTCGACGAGGCGATGGCCGGCCATGCGACCCGGGTCGAGGTCGTCCTGCAGGCCGACGGCGGCGTCCGGGTCACCGACGACGGCCGCGGCATCCCGGTCGAGATGCACCCGGTGGAGAAGAAGCCGACCCTCGAGGTCGTCCTCACCAGTCTGCACGCGGGCGGCAAGTTCGACGACAAGTCCTACGCTGTGTCCGGCGGGCTGCACGGCGTCGGCGTCTCGGTGGTGAACGCGCTGTCCACCGAGCTGGACGTCGAGGTCCACCGGGACGGCAAGATCTGGACCCAGCGCTACGAGTACTCCAAGCCGGGCGAGCTGGTCGAGGCCGGTACCTCGAAGAAGACCGGCAGCACGATCACCTACTGGGCCGACCCGAAGATCTTCGAGTCGACCGAGTACACGCTGGAGACGATCCGTCGCCGGCTGCAGGAGCAGACGTTCCTGAACAAGGGCCTGACCATGGTCCTGCGCGACGAGCGCAATCCGGAGAGCCCGTCCGGTGTCCCCTCGACCGACACGATCGACGTCGACGGCAACCCGGTCGAGGCCGCCCCCGTGCCCGACGCCGACACCGAGCCGGACGCCGAGGGGTACGTCGGCAAGGTCAAGGAGTACGTCTTCCACTACCCGAACGGGCTCGAGGACTTCGTCGCGCACCTGAACAAGTCCAAGGACCCGATCCACCGCAAGATCGTCGCCTATACCGGCGACGGCCCCGGCCACCAGGTCGAGGTCGCCATGCAGTGGAACTCCGGCTACACCGAGTCCGTCTACACCTTCGCGAACACGATCAACACGCACGAGGGTGGCACGCACGAGGAGGGCTTCCGGCACGCGCTGACCGCGACCGTCAACCGGTATGCCCGCGACAAGAAGCTGATCAAGGAGAAGGACCCGGCGCTGTCCGGGGATGACATCCGCGAGGGTCTCGCCGCGATCGTCTCGGTCAAGATCGCCGAGCCGCAGTTCGAGGGTCAGACCAAGACCAAGCTGGGCAACACCGAGGTCAAGTCGTTCGTCCAGCGGATCAGCAACGAGTGGCTGGCCGACTGGTTCGAGCGCAACCCGACCGAGGCGAAGACGATCGTCAACAAGGCGGTCTCCTCGGCGCAGGCCCGGCTCGCCGCGCGCCGGGCCCGCGAGCTGGTCCGGCGCAAGAGCGCAGGCGACATCGGCGGCCTGCCGGGCAAGCTGTCCGACTGCCGGTCCCGGGATCCGGAGAGCTGCGAGCTCTACATCGTGGAGGGCGACTCGGCCGGCGGTTCGGCGAAGGCCGGCCGCGACTCGATGCACCAGGCGATCCTGCCGATCCGCGGAAAGATCATCAACGTCGAGAAGGCCCGGATCGACCGCGTCCTGAAGAACACCGAGGTCCAGTCGATCATCACGGCGCTGGGCACCGGCATCCACGACGACTTCGACCTGTCGAAGCTCCGATACCACAAGCTGGTGCTGATGGCCGACGCCGACGTCGACGGCCAGCACATCCGGACCCTGCTGCTCACGCTGCTGTTCCGGTTCATGCGGCCGATGATCGAGAACGGGCACGTCTTCCTGGCCCAGCCGCCGCTGTACAAGCTCAAGTGGAGCGGCCGCGGCGTCCCGCCGGAGTACGCCTACTCCGACCGCGAGCGGGACGGGCTGATCGAGGCCGGCCGCGCGGCCGGCAAGAAGCTCCCGAAGGACCAGGGCGTCCAGCGCTACAAGGGTCTCGGCGAGATGGACGCCAAGGAGCTGTGGGAGACGACGATGGACCCGTCGCACCGGCTGCTCTGGCAGGTCAGCCTGGACGACGCGGCGACCGCCGACGAGCTGTTCTCGGTGCTCATGGGCGAGGACGTGGAGTCCCGCCGGTCGTTCATCACCCGCAACGCCAAGGACGTGCGCTTCCTGGACGTGTGACCCGTCCGTACGTCTGTTCCATACGCACGTCTGACATCCACGAGGGGATAGCTCCGTGACGGACACGATCGACCCCGACGTCCCCACCGCGGGCGGCGGCGAGGGTGGTGGCGGCCGGGTCGAACCGGTCGACATCCAGCAGGAGATGCAGCGCTCCTACATCGACTACGCGATGAGCGTGATCGTCGGGCGGGCGCTGCCGCTGGTCGAGGACGGGCTCAAGCCGGTGCACCGCCGGGTCCTGTACTCGATGGGCGAGAACGGGTTCCGCCCCGAACGCTCGTACGTCAAGTGCGCCCGCGTCGTCGGTGACGTGATGGGTAACTACCACCCGCACGGCGACTCGGCGATCTACGACGCGCTGGTCCGGCTGGCCCAGCCGTGGTCGATGCGCTACCCGCTGATCGACGGCCAGGGCAACTTCGGCTCCCGCGGCAACGACCCCGCCGCGGCGATGCGCTACACCGAGTGCAAGCTGTCCCCGCTGGCCATGGCCATGCTGGCGGACATCGAGGAAGACACCGTCGACTTCCTCGAGAACTACGACGGCAAGACCCAGGAACCGGTCGTCCTGCCGTCCCGGGTGCCGAACCTGCTGATCAACGGCAGCTCCGGCATCGCCGTCGGGATGGCGACCAACATCCCGCCGCACAACCTGCGCGAGGTCGGCGACGGCGTCACCTGGTGCCTGGAGAACCCCGATGCCTCGGACGACGAGCTGCTCGAGGCCCTGATGGCCCGGATCAAGGGCCCGGACTTCCCGACGCACGGTCTGATCGTCGGGCGGGACGGCATCGAGTCGGCCTACCGGACCGGCCGCGGCTCGGTCCGGATGCGCGCCGTCGTCGAGGTGGAGGAGGACACCAAGGGGCGGACCACGCTGGTGGTCACCGAGCTGCCCTACATGGTGAACCCGGACAACCTCATCGAGTCGATCGCCCTGATGGTGCGGGACGGCAAGATCGCCGGGATCTCCGAGATCGTCGACGAGTCGTCGGACCGGATCGGCATGCGGATCGTGATCACGCTGAAGCGGGACGCGGTCGCCAAGGTCGTGCAGAACAACCTGTACAAGCACACCCAGCTGCAGCACAGCTTCGGCGTGAACATGCTGTCCATCGTCGACGGCGTGCCGCGCACGCTGCGGCTCGACCAGATGGTCCGGCACTACGTCCGGCACCAGATCGACGTCGTCGTCCGGCGGACCCGGTACCGGCTGCGCAAGGCCGAGGAACGGGCCCACATCCTGCGCGGTCTGGTCAAGGCGCTGGACGCGCTGGACGAGGTCATCGCCCTGATCCGGGCCTCGGAGACGGTCGACGTCGCCCGGGCCGGTCTGATCGACCTGCTCACGATCGACGAGATCCAGGCCCAGGCGATCCTGGACATGCAGCTGCGCCGGCTCGCCGCCCTGGAACGCCAGAAGATCATCGACGAGCTGGCCGAGATCGAGGAGTACATCGCCGACCTGCAGGACATCCTGGCGCGGCCCGAGCGGCAGCGGCAGATCGTCCGCGACGAGCTCAACGAGATCGTCGAGAAGCACGGCGACGGCAGGCGGACCCGGCTGATCGGGGACGACGGCGAGGTCACCGACGAGGACCTGATCGCGGTCGAGGACGTCGTCGTCACGATCACCCGCACCGGTTACGCGAAGCGCACGAAGACCGACCTGTACCGCGCGCAGAAGCGCGGCGGGAAGGGCGTGCAGGGCGCGCAGCTGAAGCAGGACGACATCGTCAACCACTTCTTCGTCTGCTCCACGCACGACTGGATGCTGTTCTTCACCAACCGCGGGCGGGTCTACCGGCTCAAGGCCTACGAGCTGCCCGAGGCGAACCGGACGGCGCGCGGGCAGCACCTGGCGAACCTCTTGGCGCTGCAGCCGGACGAGGAGATCGCCCAGGTCATGCAGATCAAGGACTACCAGGCACGGCCGTACCTCGTGCTGGCGACGAAGAACGGCCTGGTGAAGAAGTCCCGGCTGACCGACTTCGACTCCAACCGCACCGGTGGCCTGATCGGCATCAACCTGCGCGACGACGACGAGCTGGTCGGCGCCGTGCTCTGCTCGGCGGACGACGACCTGCTGCTCGTCTCCGCGGAGGGCCAGTCGATCCGGTTCACAGCGACCGACGACGCGCTGCGGCCGATGGGCCGGGCGACGTCGGGTGTGCTGGGCATGCGGTTCAACTCGGGTGACCGGCTGCTCGCACTCGGCGTGATCCGGTCCGGCACCTTCCTGCTGGTGGCGACCGCGGGTGGGTACGGCAAGCGGACTCCGATCGAGGACTACCCGGTGCAGGGTCGCGGCGGGAAGGGAGTGTTGACCCTCCAGTACGACCGCCGGCGTGGCACGCTGGTCGGTGCACTCATCGTCGGGATCGACGACGAGCTGTACGCGATCACCTCCAACGGTGGGGTCATCCGGACCTCCGCCCGGGAGGTCCGCAAGGCCGGACGGCAGACGAAGGGGGTCCGCCTGATGAACCTGGGCGAGAACTCGACGCTGCTGGCGGTCGCCCGCAACGCCGAGGAGACCGAGGAGGACCCGGGCCAGCAGGCGTAGGTCGGTGGCGGCCGGCCCCGGGGCCGGCCGCCTCGACCCGCCGCCCGGGTACGTCCGCACCGAGAGCGCCGACCAGCGAGGAGAGCTCCAGCTCGTGAGCACCGACGACCGCACCCCGTCACCGGGCGAGGGCCGCACCGTCGCCACCGACGCCGACCGGGCGGGGCCGGCGGCCGAGGAGTCGGCGCGCCCGACCACGCCGAGCCCGACGCCGCGCGCCGGATCCAACGGCGCGGCCGAGTCGCCCGGGACCGTTGAGGCAGAGGCAGAGGGAACTCCCGAGGCCGCCGCCGCGCCGGCCGAGGAGCCTGCGCCGTCGGACCCGTCGGGTGCGTCCCCACCGCCGTGGCGTCGGGTGCCGGACAGCGCGGGCGGGTCGGGGGAGTCGGACGAGCGTCCGTCCGTCGCCGATTCGCTGCTGAGCGAGGCGCCGACCGCGTTCCTCACCGCACCCGGCGCAGCCGGGGCAGGTTCCGGCACCGGTACCGCGACGGCGGTGCGCGAACAGGACGAGCGGTCGGCGGGGAGCACCTCCGCCACCGGCGGTTCGGAGACCCCGCGCGCCGCGGTCCGCAACCGGCCGCCGCGCCAGGCGCTGCTCCAGCTCAAGCGGCTGGACCCGTGGTCGGTGCTGAAGATGGCGCTCGCGCTGGCCGTGGTGTTGTTCCTGGTGTGGATGGTCGCCGCCGGTGTGCTGTACGGCGTGCTCGGCGGCATGGGCGTCTGGGACCGGCTGAACGGGACTTACGCCGACCTGGTCACCGGCCAGCAGGCGACCGGTGGGACGCTGATCAGCGCCTGGCGGGTGTTCGGCGTGGCCGCCGTCGTCGGGGCGATCAACAGCCTGCTGTTCGCCGTCGCGATGACGATCGTGGCGTTCGTGTACAACGTGACCGCCGACCTGGTCGGTGGGGTCGAGGTCACGCTCTCCGAGCGGGACTGAGGGTGCTCCGCACGCCGCCCCCCTCGGAACGCGGTGGTCGGCGTGCGGTAGTCTCCTCGTTGTCGCAAGGGCCTATAGCTCAGTTGGTTAGAGCGCATCGCTGATAACGATGAGGTCGCTGGTTCAAATCCAGCTAGGCCCACCCTTCTGCCCTCCGAAGTTCTCGTGAGGAGACCGTCGATGAAGAAGCTGCTCGCCCTGGTCCTGGTGGCCGGTGCCGCCTACGTCGGCTGGTCGAAGGTCCGGGGCGTCGGCTCCGACGACCTGTGGCACGAGGCCACCACCCGCTGAGCCCCGCCCGGGTACCCTGCACGGAGACCCACTCGGGGGACGTAGCTCAATTGGCAGAGCACCGCCTTTGCAAGGCGGGGGTTAGGGGTTCGATTCCCCTCGTCTCCACCAGCAGGAACACACCTCCCCACCCCTCGCCCTGAGCCATGCTGAAGCCGGCTTGTTGCACTACTGCGGTGGAGGAGTTGCGGCGTTCTGTCGGGCGACCACCCACCATCGGTCTTTCTCCCGGGTGAGGATGTAGAGCGCAACCATCGCCGGGGCACCGGTAGCGCGACGTCCGTTCTCGACTGCCCATGCGTGCTTGTGGGCAACAGCGACATCGGGTCGGATGAAGATCAGGCCGGCCAGCTCGTACTCGGCGATCTCGTCACGTAGTGGGCCCTGCAGGCCGAGGCGGCTCACCGCGAGTGCCGCGTCCCGGTTGGTCGTCCGGGAGCCGACCACGTTCACCGTCGAGGCGTTCATCGCGAGCTGTCCGGTCAGTAGCTCTGCGTCATTGGTGTTGGAACCACGTTCGATGTCGGAGATCAGGGCCGCGATGGCGGCGCGGTCCTCGGTGTGGTCGATGCTGAGATCTTCAACGTTGGGGACGTCCATGCTCAGACCATCCAAACTGAACCTAACTTCAGGTCAAGACTGTCGAGGTGTGGCCCGCTTCCAGTGGGTTGACCGGATGGCGTCCCAGCTCAGGTTGCGGCATGTGCCCACGGCCCGTGACGTCGTCCTTGACCGTGCCGCAGCGGCACGGTGTCCGATCGGGACGTCCACGTTCGAGAGGAGACGTCCCGTGTCCGCCGAGATCCACCCGCCACCGCCGATCCCCAGTCGTGGTCCCGCACTGCCTGCGTCGCCGACGCCGATTTCCGAGCGCGCCCTCGCCCCGGACCTCGCACGGGGGTTGATGCTGCTGCTCATCGCGCTCGCGCATGTGCCGTGGTTCCTGTGGACCTCTGACGTCGGTTCGACGCTGCTGCACCCGGCCGACGGCAGCCTGGTCGACCGGATCGCGCAGGCCGTGACGATCGTGGCCGTCGACGGGCGGGCCTGGACGCTGTTCGGGTTCCTGTTCGCCTACGGCATCGGGCAGCTCAGTGCCCGCCGGATCGCCGTCGGCAGCTCCGGTCACGATGTCGGCCGGCTCCTGCGCAGGCGTCACTGGTGGCTGCTCGCGTTCGGGCTCGTCCACGCCGCGTTGCTGTGGCAGGGCGACATCCTCGCCACCTACGGGCTGCTCGGCCTGCTGCTCGTGCCACTGTTCCTGCACCGCACCGACCGCACGCTGATGGTCTGGATCGGTGTGCTGCTCGGCATCGCGGCCCTCGGCAACGTGCTCGTCGCCGCGCTCTCCCAGCTGGTGCCCGCGCCGGCCGGAGCGATGGGCATGCAGCAGCAGGCGATCGCCGAGCCGACCTACCTCACCTCGGTGGTGCTGCGCCTCGTGCTGTGGGCGCCGAGCCCGTTCTCGTCGTTGTTCGGACTGGTGATGCCTGCCGCGTTCCTGCTCGGGATCCTCGCCGCCCGGCACCGCGTGCTCGAGGAACCCGGGCGGCACCTGCCGCTGCTGCGGTGGACCGCCACGCTCGGCCTCGCGTTCGGCTGGGGTGCCGGCACGGTGCAGGCACTGATCCACCTCGGCGTGCTCGTCGTGCCGAACCCGTCGGCGTTCGTGTCGCTGCATCTCTACACCGGGATCTTCGCCGGTCTGGGCTACGCCGCACTGTTCGGGCTGCTCGCGCACCGGGTGACCGTGCGAGGTGGGACGCCGCCGCTCCCGGTCCGCGCGTTCGTCGCCCTGGGCCGCCGGTCGCTGTCCGGATACCTGGCGCAGTTTCTGGTGTTCGGACCGGTGCTGGCCGCGTGGGGGCTCGGTCTCGGCGCGTACCTGTCGAGCTGGTCGGCGGTGCTCATCGGGGTCGGGGTATGGAGCGCGACGGTCGTCGTGGCGTACCGGATGGATGTCGCCGAGATGCGCGGGCCGGCGGAGGTGTTGCTGCGGCGCCTGACCTACCGGCGAACCTGAACGGTCGGTACACGCCGCTGCCGCGGAGCACCGCGCCGATGGTGCGGAACACCCGGGTGACCCGTGGGGCGTGGGTCGTGGGCCATCGTGAACAGCGGGCCGGCGGCCTCGTTGTGCGTGGCCGGTGCGGCGAGGCGGGCCTCGGAGTCGACGCTCCCGAGGGCGGCGCGCCGCCGGTCGTTGTCGCCGCGGGCACCTTCGTCGGCGAGGACGCTCAACCAGTACTGCACGCGACGCCTCAGAAGGACCTGGCCACGAGCTCCTTCATGATCTCGTTGGCGCCGCCGTAGATCTTCTGCACGCGGGCCGAGGTGAACATGCGCGCGATCGGGTACTCATTCATGTAGCCGTACCCGCCGAACAGCTGCAGGCAGCGGTCGACGACCTTGTTCTGCACGTCGGTGCAGAAGAACTTCGCCATCGACGCCGACGCGGCGTCCAGCTCTCCCGCCATGTGGCGGGGGATGAACCCGTCGACCATGCTGCGGGCGGCCGTCGCGTCGGCGGCGCACTCGGCGAGCACGAAGCGGGTGTTCTGGAAGCTCATCAGGTTCTGCCCGAACGCCTCCCGCTCCTTCACGTACGCGATCGTCTCGCGGACGGCCGCGGTGGCGGCCGCGGCGCCGGCCACCGCGATGATCAGCCGTTCCTGGGGCAGTTGCTGCATCAGTTGCGCGAAGCCGCGTCCCTCCGCGCCGAGCAGGTTGCCCGCCGGGACCCGCATGCCGGAGAAGAACAGCTCCCGGGTGTCCTGGCCGTGCTGGCCGATCTTGTCCAGCACGCGTCCGCGCTCGAAGCCCGCCAGGCCCTCGGTCTCGGCGACGATGAGGGACAGACCCTTGCCGCCCTCGTCGTCCCCGGTGCGGGCGACGATGACCAGCAGGTCGCAGTGGGTGCCGTTGGAGATGAAGGTCTTGGCACCGTCGATCACGTAGTCCTCGCCGTCGCGGCGGGCGCGGGTGCGGACGCTCTGCAGGTCCGAGCCGGTTCCGGGTTCGGTCATGGCGATCGCGGCGACGAGGTCACCCGAGGCCATGCCGGGCAGCCAGCGCTGCTTCTGCTCCTCGGTACCGAACGCGTTGATGTAGTGCGCGACGATCGTGCTGTGGACCATGTTGGCCCAGGCGTCGTCACCGACGCGGGCCTGTTCCTCGGCGATGACGGCCTCGTGGGCGAACGTCGCGCCGCCGCCGCCGTACTCCTCGGGGATGCTGATGCAGAGCAGCCCGGCCCGGCCGGCGGCCCGCCAGAACTCGCGGTCGACCATGTGCGCCGCCGCCCAGCGCTCCTGGTTCGGCACGACCTCCTTCGCGATGAAGGTACGGGCGAGCCCGCGCAGGTCGTCGAGCTCCTGGGTGGCCCAGGTGGCGCGGTAGTCGTCGAGAATCATCGGATGCTCCCTCTCATCGGCCGGTGAAGGCTGGTGTGCGGCCCGCGGTGAAGGCGGACAGCCCCTCGCGGGCGTCGTCGGTGCCGAGCGCGCGCAGGAAGTGGTGGCGTTCGGTCGCCAGCCCCTCCCGCAGCGGCTGGTCGTGGGCCCGGCGGGCGGCGTCCGCGGCGAGTGCCACGGCTCGCGGTGCGTTGCCGGCGATGCGGCGGGCCAGCCCGATCGCGGCCGGGACGACCTCGTCGTCGTCGACCACGTCGGCGACCAGCCCGGCGTCGCAGGCCCATGCGGCGTCGACCGGGTCGCCGGACAGCAGCATGCGCATCGCCTTGGACTTGCCGACCGCGTGCACGAGTCGCTGCGTGCCACCGGCCCCGGGGATGACTCCGAGCGTGACCTCGGGGACGGCGAACCGGGCGGAACGGCCGGCGATCGCGATGTCGCAGGCCAGCGCCAGCTCGCACCCGCCGCCGTAGGCGATACCGCGCACGGCCGCGACCGTCGGTGTCGGGTAGTCGGTGAGGACGTCGAAGAGCCGGTCGAACGGCAGCTCGTCGGTCGGCGCCGCGCCGATCATGGCCGGGACCTCGGCGATGTCGGCGCCGGCGCAGAACGCCGGGCCGGCGCCGGTGAGGACCACGACGCGCACGTCGGGGTCGGCGGCCGCGTCGGTGAGCCGGCCGGTCAGCTCGGTGACCAGGTCGCGGCCGAGCGCGTTGTAGGACCCGGCGTGCTCCAGCGTGAGCAGTGCGACCGGGCCGTGCCGCTCGGTGGAGACCAGGGTCCGGGTGGGCCGCTCAGTCATCGGTACCGCCGTAGTGACCGGCCCACGTCGCGCGGATGGTCTTCTTGTCGGCCTTGCCGACGCTGGTGCGGGGGATCTCGCTGACCGTGGTGAAGGACTCCGGCAGCTGCCAGGACGCGAACGCCGGCGACAGGTGCGCATGCAGGTCCGCGAGCGTCACCTCGTGGCCGGGGGTCGGGACGATGAGCACGAACGGTCGCTCCTGCCACTTGGGGTGCGGCAGCCCGACGACCGCCGCCTGGGCGACGGCGGGGTGGCCGGCCAGGAGGTTCTCCATGTCGATGGAGGAGATCCACTCGCCGCCGCTCTTGATCACGTCCTTGAGCCGGTCGGTGACCTTGAGGTAGCCGTCCGGGTCGATCGTGCCGACGTCGCCGCTGCGCCACCAGCCGCCCGTGAAACGGTCGTCGGCGTCGGCCATGTTGTGGTAGCGCGTGGTGATCCACGGGCCGCGCACGCAGATCTCGCCCTGGGCGACGCCGTCGTGCGGGACGTCCTCGCCGGCCGCGTCGACGAGCCGGACGTCGACCAGGGTGGCGGGGAGCCCCTGCTTGCGCTTGAGCTCGAGCAGGTCGTCACCGGACAGGCGGGCGCGCACGCCCGGTTTGTACCGGTTCATGGTGACCAGCGGCGTGGTCTCGGTCGCGCCGTAGGCGTGCACGATCTCCGCGCCGGTCAGCTCGGCGAAGCCGCGCATCAGCGACAGCGGCGGCTCGGTCGCGCCCGACATCATCCGCAGCCGCCCCAGATCGGGCTTGTCCTCGAGCGAGCGGATGTAGTCCAGCATCGGCCCGAAGATCGCGGGAGCACCGTTGGTGACGGTCACATCCTCGGCGATCAGCGCGTCGGTCAGCGGCTTGGTGTCCTCGGCCGTGTACCGGCCCGGCAGGACGATCTTGTTGGCGGTCAGGGTGGCCGCCTGCGGCAGACCCCAGGCCTGCCCGTGGAACATCGGCGTGATCAGCATCGTGCAGTCGTCGAGGGTCATGCCGATGTTCGTGGCGAGCGAGAAGGAGTGCAGGCAGATCGCGCGGTGCGAGTAGTAGACGCCCTTCGGCCTGCCGGTGGTGCCGGTCGTGTAGCAGGCGCTGTAGGCGGAGCGTTCGTCGATCTCCGGCCAGTCGATCCGGGGGGCCGCGGCAGCGACGAGGTCCTCGTAGTGGTGCACGTTCGGCAGCGTCGTGCTGATCCGGTCGAGCGGCTTGTCCGTCAGCACGACCCACGCCGTGACGTCGGGCAGCATCGGGGCCACGGCCTCGGCGACCGACAGCAGCGTCTCGTCCACACAGACGATCGAGGTCCCGCTGTCGGAGACGACGAAGGAGAGGTCCTCGGGCCCCAGGCGCAGGTTGAGCTGCACCATCACCGACCCGAGACCGGGGATCGCCCAGTAGAGCTCGTAGTGGCGGCGGCTGTTCCAGTCGAGGATGCCGACCCGGGTGGCCGGGCCGGCACCGAGGCCGGCCAGGGCGTTCGCCCCGCGCACGATGCGGTCGTAGGCGTCGGCGTAGGTGTAGCGGCCCCAGCCGCCGTCCGGGAGGCGGTGGACGATCTCGCGGTCGCCGTGGGTCCGGGCGGCGTGCCGGATCAGAGTGGTGGTGTTGAGCTGGACGTCGTCGCCCATCGTGGACGGGTGTCCGGTCACGACGGGGCGGGTGGGTGCCGGCACGCGGGACTCCTTCGTCGGTGCGCGGGTGGGGTCAGGGAAGGCGTTCGATGACGGTCGCGTTGGCCATGCCGGCGGCTTCGCAGACGGTGAGCAGGCCGTAGCGGGCCTCGCGGCGCTCCAGCTCGTCGAGGAGCTGGGTGAGCAGGCGTCCGCCGGTCGAGCCGAGCGGATGGCCGATCGCGATCGAGCCGCCGTTCACGTTGAGCTGGTCGTCCGGGTAGCCGAACTCGTCGCGCCAGAGCATCGGGACGGGCGCGAACGCCTCGTTGACCTCGACCAGGTCGATGTCACCGATCGTCAGCCCGGCCCGGTCGAGCGCGGCGCGGGTGGCGCCGAGGATCGCGGTGAACTGCAGTACCGGGTCGTCGGCGGCGACCGCCATCGACACGATCCGTGCCCGCGCCCGCAGGCCGGCCGCCTCCGCGTACGACCGGTCGGCGACGAGCAGCGCGGCGGCGCCGTCGCTGATCTGGGACGAGTTCGCGGCGGTGATCGCGCCCGCCGGGTCGAAGACCGGCGTCAACGTGGCCATCCGCCGCCGGTCGGGCGCGGCGCGGATGCCCTCGTCGCGGGTCATCGGGCCGTCGACGCCCTCGAGCGGCACGAGCTGCGCCGCGAAGTGCCCGGCGTCGGTCGCCGCGGCGGCCCGCTGGTGGCTGCGGACGGCGAAGTCGTCGAGCTGGTCGCGGGTGTAGCCCCACTTGGCGACGACCAGCTCGGCGGACGGGCCCTGGGCGGGCAGGTTGCCCTCGAACCGGGCGAGCGCCCGCTCGCCGTACCACTCGCCCCGCGGCCCGCTCGGGTCGAACAGCGGGCCGAGGTCGACCCGCGACATCGACTCGACACCGGCGCCGATCGCGACGTCGTACTCGCCGGAGCGCACGCCCTGCGCCGCGAAATGGACCGACTGCTGACCGGAGCCGCACTGGCGGTCCAGGGTGGTGCCGGGCAGACCGATCGGCAGCCCGGCGCCGAGCAGCGCGGTGCGGGCGACGTTGCCGGTCTGCTCGCCGCGTTGCAGGGCGCAGCCCACGATCACGTCGGCCAGCGAGTCCGGGGCCACGCCGGTGCGGTCGACGAGGTGGGTGAGGGTGTGCGCGAGCAGGTCGACCGGGTGCCAGTCGCGCAGCTGCCCGCCGCGCTTGCCGACCGGGGTGCGGACGGCATCGACGATCACGGCTTCTCGGGTCATGCGGCGTCTCCTGTGGAGCGGGTGCGGGAATCCTGTGCGCGCCTCAGTCATCCAGGGCCGCCCGGAGCCGGTGCTTGAGGATCTTGCCGGACGGGTTGCGCGGGACGGCGCCGATCGTGAGCTCCCGCGGGAGCTTGTAACCGCTGAGATGCGTGCGGCCGTACTCGCGCAGCTCGTCGAGCGTGAGCGTGGCTCCCGGCGTGAGGTCGACGACGGCGACGACGATCTCGCCGTACTCCTCGCTCCGGCGCCCGACGACGGCCAGGTCGCCGACCGCGGGGTGCGCGGCGAGGACGCCCTCCACCTCCGCGGAGTAGACGTTCGCCCCGCCGGTGATGATGAGGTCCTTCAGGCGGTCGACGAGGGTGATGTAGCCGTCCTCGTCGATCCGGGCGAGGTCGCCGGTGTGGACCCATCCGTCGCGGACGGTCTCGGCGGTCGCCTCCGGCTTGCGCCAGTAGCCCTTCATCATCGACTCGCCGCGCATGATCATCTCGCCGACGGTGCCCGGCTCGACGTCGTTCCCGCTCGGGTCGACGATCCGCACCTCGGTGTTGGGCACCGCGACCCGACCGCTGGCCTCCGGGCGCGCGACGACGTCGTCGTGGTGCAGCAGGATGCCGCCCGGGCCGCCCTCGGTCTGGCCGCACGCCTGCACGATCCAGGCGTCGGGCAGCGCTGCGACCAGGGCCTCGGCGGTGCGGGCGGGCATCGGTGCGGCGCCGTAGAGGCAGATCCGCAGGCGTGAGAGGTCGCGATCGGCGAGATCCGGCAGCCGCAGCAGGTGGGTGTACATCGTCGGGACGCCGAAGAAGAACGTGATCCGCTCGCGGGCGAGGGTGTCGGCCACCGTGGCCGGTTCGAACGCCGGGAGGATCACGTGGGTCGCCCCGAGCATCACCCCGTTCAGCAGCAGCATGTTGAGGCTCGCCGAGTGGTACAGCGGGGCGACGTGCAGCATCCGCTCGCCGTCCCGCAGGCCCATGCCGATGCTGGAGTTGATCCCGACCCACAGCACCCGGCGGTGGTCGAACAGCGCCCCCTTGGGCCGCTCGGTGGTCCCGGACGTGTAGATGATCAGAGCGTCGTCGTCCTCGGAGACCTCGACGTGGGCGGGCCGGGCGGCGTGGTCCCGGGCAGCGGCGCGGACGTCCTCGTATCCCTCGACGGTGCCCAGCGCCAGCGGCTCCGCCTCGCCCGCCCGGTCGGGCAGCGCGTGCCACGCCCGGACGCCGTCGGCGACCTCGGGGCCGAACAGCAGGAGCCGGGCCCCGGTGTCGGTGACCAGGTAGTCGATCTCCGTCGGTGCCGAGCGCGGGTTGATCGGCACCACGATCGCGCCCAGGCGGAGTCCGGCGTAGACGGCGATGACGAACGCGTCGCTGTTGCCGGCCAGCAGGAGCATGCGGTCGCCCTGCACGAGGCCACGGCCGGCCAGCTCGGCCGCCAGCCCGTCCACCTCGCGGTCCAGCTCGGCGTAGGTGAGCGCCACGTCGCCGAACTGCACGGCGACCCGGTCGGGACAGCGGCGGGCGGTGCGGGCGAGGACGCCGGGAAGGCTGGTCATCGCATCTCCTGGAGGGTGTCGTCGACGGTGGGCCCGACCGCGACGATCGGGATGTCGAGCTCGTTGCCGAGCTCCTGCCAGCGCTTGCTGTCCGCCGTGGCGAACCGCGCGGCGAGCTCGGCACGGGTGTGTCCGACGGCGTCGGCCAGCCGCGCGACGAAGTGCGGCTCGACCGCGCCGACGGCGACGTGACCGTCGCTCGTCGGGTAGATCCCGTACCCGGGGCTCGCCCCGCCGAGCACGTCGCCGGGCCCGGTCAGCCCGTGCCGCACCCCGGCGGCCGCGTCCCGGGCGACCCGGTCGAGCACGACCAGCTCGTGCACCGCGTCCCCGCTGCGGTCGCGCCCGCGCAGACCGGCGACGGCGGCGAGGGCCGCCCGTTCCCCGCCGAGGAGGTCCGCGACCGGGACCGTCGGGACGGCCGGCGGCTGCAGCGTGCCGTGCGCGGCCTGGTAGGTCAGGTCGTGCCCGGCCTCGCCGGCGCGCTCGCCGTCGTAGCCGACGATCTCGACGTGCACCTGCCGGTGACGGCGCACGCTCCCGCGCAGGCCCAGCCGGTCCAGTGCCGCCGGGCGCATCGCGGTGAGCAGGACGTCGGCCGTCGCGAGCCGCTCCTCGAGCCGCTCGCGGTCCGCGGCATCGCGCAGGTCGAGGGTCACGACCTCCTGCCGGGCGGTCAGCTCGCGATACCAACCGGGCGCCGCGACGTGCAACGCGTCCCCGGCCGGTGGCTCCACCTTGACGACGTCGGCGCCGAGGTCGGCGAGCCGTGCCGCGGCCACCGGGCCCGGGACGTTCACCGCCAGCGACACCACGCGCACGCCGTCCAGCGGCGCAGCCGACCCTCGGTCCACGTCGTCTCCCATCCTCGAGGAGGACTGTACATGCGTACAGTAACTTGCATTGAGCGTATAGTTCGCGACGTGATCGACACAAGGGCGGGGTCGTACGATGCGTGCCGTGACGGTGCAGGCCCGGTCGGCGACATGAGCGAGCGATCGCGGCCGCGCCGGACCGAGGACCTCACGGCCCGGGCACGGATCCGGCACGCCGCGCTGGAGCTGTTCGCGGAGCGCGGGGTGGCGGGCACGCCGATGCGCGCCGTCGCGGCCCGGGTGGGGGTCACGGTCGGGCTGATCGTCCACCACTTCGGCACGAAGGAGGCGCTGCGTGAGGCGGTCGAGCTCGACATCGTCGACCGGTTCGCCGACGCGATCCTGTCCGCGCCGGCGGAGGGCTCGGGCGCGGATGTGGCCGCGGCCCGCGACCGCGCCGTGGCCGCCATGCTCGCCCAGAGCCCGGCCGTCGTGGACTACCTGCGGCGCGCGGTCCTGGACCCGCACGGCGAACGCGGCGACCTGGTCAGCAAGCTCAGCGCGTTGACCGCGGACCAGGTGGGCGAGCTGCGCCGCCGTGGCCTCGCCTCAGCGCGCAGCACGATCGGCGAGCAGGTCCTGACGATCATGATCAGGCAGCTGGGGCAGGTGTTCCTGCAGCCGCTCGCCGACCGGATCGTCGACGAGTTCGGCGTGGGCTCCGACGCATCGTCGCCTCGGATCGTCGTGCGTCTGGACGGCCGCCGCGATGTGTCGACCGACGACTGACCGCAAAGGACGCCGACGCGCTCGACTGGACCCGGTTGCCGGCTCCGTCCACGTGAGCTCCGAAACGAGATCGCCGCAGGGGTCTGTCACCGCTACGGTCACCACGCCTGACCGACCGAACGGCCCCTGGAGTTGGTAGCCGTGACCATTCTGCCCCGATCGGCCCCGCCGATCACACGTCATCCCGGAACTGCGCGACCGACGTGAGGCAGCACATCAGTCATGGATCTACCCCGTGCGGTAAGGGCGAAATGCTGTGCACCTGGGCCCGAGTCCTCGGCTACACGGGGCTGGGGGTCGACGTCAGCAGCAGCTTCATCGCCGACACCGACACCCGTGCTCGCGAACTGGGTGTCGAATCGCGAGTGGCCTTCCGGCACGACGACGCCGCCGGCTTCGTTCACGACTCGGAAGTCGAGCGAGCCCGCAGCCGATGCACGCGTCGTCGACGAAATCATCGTGAACAAGGACTGCCCCGCGATCAACGCAGAGAAGGAAGCAGCGCACGAGGCGTTCGCGGAACAGACCTGGATGGACGGTGAGTGCATCGGGTACGGCTGCTCCCCGGAGCAGGACGCGGAGATCAATGCCGGCGAAGCTGCCGCGCAGGAGGAATACTGGGCGCGGTGCGCGAACACACCGCCCGGCGTCGACGGTTGTTAGCTCGACCGCGCAGTAGAGGTCGCACCACGGAGCGGTCGAAGATCTTCGCCCCGGCCCGGTTGACGCCGGCGAGCCAAGGGCCGGGCTCGTGCTCGACGAGGGCTTCGACGTCGTCCCACCAGCGCAGCCACAATCGAAGCTGTTCGAAGAGGGTGAGTTGACCACCGGCCGTCTGGAAACACGCTCGTACGCCGTGGTCGAGAAGCGCCTTCCGTTCGAGTGGTCGACTGCGGATCTTCTTGTCTCGGGTGAGGACGACGAGGCCGTGCTGCCCGACAACAGGCAGCCAGTCCTGGTCAGGGGTGCCGGCGGAGACCGGGCTGTCCGGTCCTCCGGGCCAGGTGACATCGCCGCGCACGTGGTGGAGTGCCTGGGCGATGCCGATGGAGTTCTCGTCGAAGAACCAGCGTGGTGGCTGCGCGCGTGCGGGCACGTCCGGGAGTCAGGCGGCGCGGCCGGTGTCGCCGTGGTGTCGCTCGAACTCGACGACGCGCTGGAGGGCCGCGGTCGTGATCGAGTAGATCTCGGCGACCCGTTCCGGTTCCTCACCGGCTGCGACGAGCTCGGCGACCACCTCGGTGCGGACGCCGATCTCCGGGATCGTCGGTTCGCCGAATCCTCGATGCGGGTCGAGGACGACGGGTGCCTCCCGGCCCAGAGGGAAGAGCCGCTCGGCCACATCGCTCACGTCGTTGAACTCGACCTTGTCGAGGAAAGCCAGGGCGGGAGACGACGGGGTCAGCGATCCGTCGCGGCCGAGGATCACGATGCTCAGGTCCGGGGCGAGCCCCACGAACTGCTGCGCTGCCAGGGCGAGCTCGCGGCCGGTCGTATACGGCTTGAGCGTCGCCAAGGGATACTGGACGTCGAGTCGCTCGCGGAGGAAGCCGATGACCGGGCGAAGGTACTGCAGTGAGACGTGTGTGGCCCGGTACTCGCGTAGGTAGCCGGCCTCGATGAACTCGCCCCAGGTCACTGTGTCCGAGCCGGTGGGGCGTTCTCGGATGACCGGTGCGTAGACCTTCCCCTGACGTTCGTAGCCGTCGATCCAGCGACGGATCCCGTCGGTGCGCAGTCCCAGTAGCCGCGCGGCCTGGCTCATGCCGTAGACCGGGCGGTCGAGCAACTCGTTTCCGGCTGCGGACACAGGGCAAGTGTGCCCTACTCGAACGCGCGCCGTGCGGGCATCTGTGGTGGCCGGAGCGGTCCGACCGCGCGCTCTGCCGGGAGCGTCGTCGTTGTTCCGCGCCGGCCGGAACCAGGGCCGGTGACGAGCGACGTGCGATGGTTCGGAAAATTCTTCGCCGGTGATGTCGAGAACCCGTGACGGGCTCCGTCCCCAGGGTGAATGCGGCCAAGATGGGCCGCACCACACCGAGGAGACCACGATGGCCAAGTACCTGCTGCTCAAGCACTACCGCGGCGCCCCGGCTGCGGTGAACGACGTGCCGATGGACCAGTGGACGCCGGAGGAGATCTCCGCCCACGTCCAGTTCATGAACGACTTCGCGTCCCGGCTCGAAGGCACCGGTGAGTTCGTCGACGGTCAGGCGCTCGCCCCCGAGGGGACGTTCGTCCGGTACGACGGCGAGGGGCGCCCGCCGGTCACCGACGGCCCGTTCGCGGAGACCAAGGACCTCATCGCCGGTTGGATGGTCATCGACGTCGACAGCTACGAGCGGGCCGTCGAGCTGGCCGGGGAGCTGTCCGCCGCACCGGGCGCGGGCGGCGACCCGATCCACGAGTGGCTCGAGGTGCGCCCGTTCCTGACCGCGCCGCCCACGGTCACGGAGTGACCTCTCCGGTGGACGAGGTTCTGCTCCGGAACCTCACGCCGAGCGTGCTCGGGATCCTCGTCCGTCGCGGAGCCGACTTCGTAGCGGCCGAGGATGCCGTGCAGGACGCGCTGGTCGAAGCGGTCCGCGTCTGGCCGTCCGAGCCGCCGCGGGACCCGAAGGGCTGGCTGGTCACCGTGGCCTGGCGCCGGTTCCTCGACGCGACGCGGGCGGACACCGCCCGTCGCCGTCGCGAGGACATCCTCGACGAGGACCCGGCGCCCGGCCCCGTGTCCACGGTGGACGACACGCTCCAGCTCTACTTCCTGTGTGCGCACCCGTCGCTGACGCCGTCGTCGGCGGTCGCGCTCACCCTGCGCGCCGTCGGCGGGCTGACCACCCGGCAGATCGCCCGGGCCTACCTGGTTCCCGAGGCGACCATGGCCCAGCGGATCAGCCGGGCCAAGCGCACCGTCGCGGCGGTGCGCCTGGACCGGCCCGGCGACGTCGGGACCGTGCTGCGCGTCCTCTACCTCGTCTTCAACGAGGGGTACTCCGGTGACGTCGACCTCGCCGCCGAGGCCATCCGGCTCACCCGGCGGCTCGCGACCGCGATCGACCACCCGGAGGTGGCCGGGCTGCTCGCCCTCATGCTGCTCCACCACGCCCGGCGCGCCGCCCGCACCGCGCCCGACGGCAGCCTGGTGCCGCTCGCCCAGCAGGACCGAACCCGGTGGGACACCGGGTCGATCGCCGAGGGCGTCGAGATCCTGCAGGCGGCGCTGGCCCGTGACCGGCTGGGCGAGTTCCAGGCCCAGGCCGCCATCGCGGCCCTGCACGCCGACGCGCCCGCCGCCGAGGAGACCGACTGGGTGCAGATCGTCGAGTGGTACGACGAGCTGGCGCGTCTGATCGACAGCCCGATCGTCCGGCTCAACCGTGCGGTGGCGCTCGGCGAGGCCGACGGACCGCGCGCCGGCCTGGCGGCGCTCGCGGCGCTGGACGACGCGCTGCCCCGCCATGCCGCGGTGGCCGCCTACCTCCACGAGCGGGACGGCGACCTGGCGACGGCGGCACGGCTGTACGCCGAGGCGGCCCGGAAGGCTCCCGACCTCGCCGAGCGCGATCACCTGACGCGACAAGCCGCCCGGCTCAACGCGCGACACCGTCGCTGATCGGTCGCGCTGGTCCTCAGGAGGGCCGGTCGGTGTCGGGCAGCTCCGGCGCCGTCGGCTCCACGAGGAGATCACCCGGGCGGACGCGGTAGACCTGCAGGGTGCGGTCGTAGTACTTGTCGGTCTCACCGACCCACTGCATCCCCAACCTGCGCGCGGTCGCGATCGCCCGGGTGTTGCGTGGCAGGGCCACCGCGAACAGCTCCTCGGCCCCGTTCTCGAACGCCCAGTGGATGAGTTCGGCGGCCGCCTCCCGGGCGTAGCCGTGCCCCCACGCGTCCGGGCGCAGCTGGAAGCTGACCTCCAGGTCGTCCTGGTACGGCGGCAGCAACCGGATCGCCAGGCCACCCACCACGACGCCGTCGGAGCGGCGCTCGATCGCCCACCGTCCGCGCGGCGGCTCCAGGTTGACCTGTGCCTCGGCCCAGGCCACCAGTACCGCTCGCATCGCGTCCGCGTCGCCGACGTGGTCGGTGGCCGGGGTCAGCCACCCGGTCACGTCCGCGACCCCGTAGGTCGCCAACGCGTCCTCGGTGTCGAGGATCGTCCACGGCCGGACAAGCAACCGGCCCGTCTCGAGCCGAACATCCATCGCGCCACAGTACCGCCGCGCACGGCCCCCGGTCGCGTCCAGAAGGTGCACCGTGCGGGCGCGCGTAGCCTCGCGATGGTCAGCTGCCGTCGCGGGGGACGATCCTCCGCCGCCCCGGAGGGCCGCCGTGAACCGTCCGCTCACCGCAACCGAGATCGCCGGGATGATCGACCACGCGATCCTCCGCCCCGAGCTCACCCGGTCCGATGTGGATGTTGAGCTGGACGTCGCCGCCCGGTACCGGGTCTTCAGCGTCTGCGTGCGTCCGAGCGACGTCGCGCACGCGGTCGCCCGCCTGGCCGGCACCGGCGTCGCGGTCGGCACCGTGATCGGCTTCCCGCACGGCACGACCAGCACCCGGGCCAAGGTCGCCGAGGCCGGGCAGGCGCTGGCCGACGGCGCCGCCGAGCTGGACATGGTGCTCAATGTGGGACGCCTGCGCAGCGGCCTGTTCGACGAGGTCGAGGACGACGTCCGGGCGGTCGTCGAGGCCGCGGGGGAGCACGTCGTGAAGGTCATCCTGGAGACGGCGCTGCTCTCCGACGACGAGATCGTCGCCGGTTGCGCGGCCGCGGAACGGGCCGGCGCGGCGTTCGTGAAGACCTCCACCGGTTTCGCCGGCGGTGGTGCGACGCCGGGGCACGTCGCGCTGATGCGGCGCGGTGTCGGCCCTGCGGTGCAGGTCAAGGCCTCCGGCGGGGTCCGGGACCTGGATACGGTACTGACGTTCCATTCCGCCGGGGTGACCCGGTTCGGTACCAGCGGCACGGCCACGATCCTGGACGACGCCGCTGCCCGGGACCGCGGCGACGGCGCGGCGGCCCGGATCGACACGACGTCGTACTGACTCCCGACCGACCGCCCCCGCCGGTACGTCACCGCCCGGGAGCGCCGTGCATCTGCGAAGCTGGGCCGGTCCGGGCCGCGACGACACCTGCGAGGGAACCGATGGCCGAGTCGCCGCTGCCACACCCGTGGACGCCGGCGGGGGTGACCGGAACGGTGCTCGGCGCGGCGATCGGGACCGTCGGCGCCGCCGTCGAGATCGGCCGCCGGTTGCCGGGCTGGCTCGCCGGAGCGCCGCACGCGGTGCAGGCGCTGCCCGTCGTGGCGGGCGAGCTGGCCGCCCTCCCGCGCCGGATCGCCGGTGTGGAGACCACCCTCACCGGTCTCGCCCCGGTGCTCGACGGCGTGTTGGGCCGGGTGCTCGAGCTCGCCGACGACCCGGAGATCGTCGACCGGGTGGACCGGCTGAGCACCGCCGTGATCGACCTGGCCGGAGCGGCCGAGCCGCTGCGCGCCCTGGCCGAGGCCGGGGCGCATCTCGACGAGCTGGCCGGTGCGGTGCCCGCCGTGCGGGAACTCGCCGCCGCCCGCGCCGACCTGGCCCGGCTGGCCGAGGCCGTCGGCCCGCTGAGCGAACTGGCCCGGACCTCGGACGACCTGGCCACGCTGGCGGGCGCCGTGGAACCGCTGCGGGAGCTGGCGCGCTCGCGCGCCGACCTGGCGTCGCTGGCCGGTGCGGTCGGCGGCGACGGCCCGCTGCAGCGGATCGCGGCGGCGGTGTCCGATCCGGCCGTCGAGGACGGCGAGGCCGGACCCCGGCTCGCCGCGCTGGACGCCAACCTGGCCCAGGCGGCCGAGCAGCTCGGTGCCGTCGCGCCCGACCTGCAGTCGGTGGCCGCCCGGATCGACGCCCTGGACCGGCAGATCGGGGTGCTGGCCGACGCGCTCGCCCCGCTGCAGGGCACCACCGAGCGGATCGGCCGGATCGTCGACCGGCTCCCGGACCGGTCACGCCGGCTCGTCACCCGCCCCACCGAGAGTTGACGGTCACGGGCTCACTGGATCCACACCGTCTTCGCGTTGACGAACGCCGTCGGCCCGAAGTCGGCGAGCTCCCGGCCGTAGCCGGAGTTCTTCGCCCCGCCGAAGGGCACCTCGGGGGTCGAGGCCGTCAGGCTGTTGATGTAGACCATCCCGGACTCGATCCCGTTCATGAACCGCTCCTGCTCGTCCGGGTCGGTGGTCCAGGCGCTGGCGCCGAGGCCGAACGGGGAGTCGTTGGCGATCCGGAGGGCGTCGTCGGCGTCGCGAGCGCGGAAGATCAGCGCGACCGGGCCGAACAGCTCCTCGCGGTGCGCGGGCGACCCCGCCGGGATGTCGGTGAGCACGGTCGCCGGGTACCAGTTCCCGGGGCCCTCGAGCGGCGTCCCGCCGGTCAGCACCCGGCCCCCGGCGGCGACGGTGTCCCGTACCTGGGCGTCGAGGTCCGCGACGCCCTGGGCCTGGGACAGCGGGCCGAGATCGGTGCCCTCGTCCATCGGGTCACCGACCCGCAGGGCCTCGAACCGCTCGACGAGCCGGCGCTCGAAGTCGTCGGCGACGTCGTCGTGTACGACGAACCGCTTCGCGTTGATGCAGGACTGGCCGTTGTTCAGCAGCCGGGACTGCACGCCCTGGTCGACCGCGGCGTCCAGGTCGGCCGAGGGCATGACGACGAACGGGTCGCTGCCGCCCAGCTCCAGCACGCTGGTCTTGACGTTGCGCCCGGCGCGCGCCCCGACCTCGCGACCGGCCGGTTCGGACCCGGTCAGCGTGACCGCGCGGACCCGCTCGTCGTCGATCACGCCCTCGATCGCCGACGACCCGACCAGCAGGGTCTGGAAGGCGCCGTCCGGCAACCCGGCGCGGCGCAGCACGTCCTCGATCGCCAGCGCGACCTGCGGCACGTTCGACGCGTGTTTGAGCAGGCCGACGTTGCCCGCCATCAGCGCGGGCGCGGTGAACCGGAACACCTGCCAGTACGGGAAGTTCCACGGCATCACCGCCAGCACCGGGCCGAGCGGCTGGTACCGGGTGAAGACCCGGGCACCGTCCGGTGCCGACCCCGGTGACCACCCGACGTCGGCCAGGATCCGTTCCCCGTTGTCGGCGTACCAGCGCAGGCCGAGCGCGGACTTCGACACCTCGGCCCGCGCCGCGCCGAAGGTCTTGCCCATCTCCAGGGTCGCCAGCCGGGCGAGGTCGTCGGTCTCGTCGTCGAGGATGTCCGCGGCCCGGCGGAGCCAACCGGCGCGCTCGGCGTACGTCGTGCTCCGGTAGCTCCGGAACGCCTCCTCGGCGCGCTGCAGCTTCTGCTCGAGGTCGGCGTCGGTGAGCGCGTCGAACTCGCGGACCGTCTCGCCGTTCGCGGGGTTGGTCGTCGCAATGGCCATGTCCGGCGGTTACCCGCGCACGCCGCCGGAACACACCGGACGGCCGGGCGGCCTCACCCGCGCAACCGGTCCAGGCCGGGCCAGACCAGGGTCATGAGCAGTCCGGCGAGCACGTCCGGGTCGTCCGAGCCGCCAGCCGCGGACCAGTCGGCCAGCCCCTCCGCGGCCCCGACCAGCGCGGCGGCGACCGGCGTCGCGATGACGACGGGGTCGGCACCGGCCGGCACGGCGAGCTCGTCGGCCAGCAACCCGGCGACCCGCTCGACGATCCGGGACCGGGCATCGTGCACCTCGTCGGCGATCGAACCGGCGCGGGCCTGGCGGTAGAGCACCGACCAGCCGTCCCGGTGCGAGGTCAGCGTCGCGAAGAACGCCCGCAGGCCGTGCCGCAGCCGGTGTTCCGCGTCCGGGCCGGTGTCGGCCGGTGCGGCAGGCGTCCGGGCCCCGGTGGGCAGCGACGCGGCGGTCCGCGACCCCGCGGCCTGCGAGACCGGGACCAGCAACCGGTCGGCCTCGCGCCGGATGCAGCGGCGCAGGAGTTCCTCCTTCGAGCCGCCGCCGTGCGTGTACACCATCGGCTTCGACACCCCGGCCTGCTCGGCGACGTCGTCCATCGACGCGTCGTGGAAACCGGACCGGGAGAACACCCGGACGGCCGCGTCCAGCACCTGGCGTTCGCGCTGCTCCGGGGACAGCCGCCGGCGGCGCTGCGCCGCGGCCGGCGCCGGGTCGGTGGTCACCCTCGACACTCTATCTACTACTACGTAAAGTACCGCCCGTCCGAGCCGGTACGGCGAGTACCGGACACTTCTCCGGAGCCGCAGCCGTCCGGAATCACAGCGAGGTGGAGCGATGGCCGACACGGTCGATGTCAACGAACTGGGCCGCAGCGTCGACCCGCAGTCCCTGTCCGACGAGCAGCTGGTCGCCACGCTCGGAACCGCGCTCCGTGACGGTGACCCGAACGACGTCGACCCGTCGCTGTTCGCCCGGTTGGTCAAGACCGCGTCCAAGCAGCAGCTGGCGACCGTCATGTCCTCCGACGTCCGGCGGCCGGTGCTGGAGGCGATCTTCGGCCGGATGAGCGAGTTCTACTCCTCGAAGGGGGCGAGCGGGAACCGCCAGGTCGTGCACTGGCACATCAAGGACGGGGGACGCGTGGACAGCTTCCAGACCGTCCTGCACGACGGCACCTGCACCGTCACGGAGGGCACCGACGAGGAGCCGCGGACCGCGCTGACCATGCCCGGGACCGAGTTCCTCAAGGTCGTCACGAACAACGCCAACCCGGTGACGCTGTTCATGACGCGCAAGCTCAAGGTCACCGGCGACGTCGGTTTCGCGACCGCCCTGCAGAAGATGTTCACGATCCCGTCGGCCTGACGACAACACACGGAGACCAGCAGATATGACGTCGTTCGAGCTGTCCGAGGAGCACCGCGAGCTGCAGGAGTGGGTGCGCGGCTTCGCCACCGACGTGGTCCGCCCGGCCGCGGCCGAGTGGGACGAGCGCGAGGAGACCCCGTGGCCGATCCTGCAGGAGGCCGCGAAGATCGAGCTCTACAACTTCGAGACGCTCGCGTCGTTCTGGGGTGACGAGACCGGGCTGTCCATGCCGCTGGTCAACGAGGAGCTCTTCCGGGGCGACGGCGGCATCGGCATGGCGATCTTCGGGACGACGCTCGCGGTGGCCGGGATCTTCTCCTCCGGCACCCCGGAGCAGATGGTCGAGTTCATCCCGCAGTGCTACGGCGACGCGTCCGACCCGAAGGTCGGTGCGTTCTGCTCGTCCGAGCCCGAGTCCGGATCGGACGTCTCGGCGATGCGCACCCGCGCGGTGTACGACGAGGCGCGCGACGAGTGGACACTGACCGGTCAGAAGGCCTGGGCCACCAACGGCGGCATCGCGAACATCCACGTCGTTCAGGCCGTCGTCGACCCGGGACTCGGCAGCAAGGGGCAGGCGGCGTTCGTCGTCCCGCCCGGCACGCCGGGCCTGGAGTCCACCCGGAAGATCAAGAAGATGGGCCTGCGGGCCTCGCACACCGCGGACGTCTTCCTGGACGAGGTGAAGCTTCCCGGCAGCTGCCTGCTCGGTGGCAAGGAGAAGCTCGACGAGCGGCTGGCCCGGGCGCGTGAGGGTGTGCAGAGCAAGGGTTCGGCTGCGATGCAGACCTTCGAGCTGTCCCGGCCGACCGTCGGTGCGCAGGCGATCGGCATCGCCCGGGCCGCCTACGAGTACGCCCTCGAGTACGCACGCGACCGGGTCGCGTTCGGCCGTCCGATCATCGAGAACCAGTCGATCTCCTTCACCCTCGCGGACATGAAGACCGAGATCGACGCCGCCCGGCTGCTCGTGCACCGGGCCGCCTGGATGGGGCGCAACAACGTCCCGTTCACGGCGGGCGAGGGCTCGATGTCCAAGCTGAAGGCCGGCCGGGTCGCGGTGTGGGCGACCGAGCGCGCGATCCAGATCCTCGGTGGTGCGGGGTACTCGCGGGAGCACCCGGTGGAGCGGATGCACCGGGACGCGAAGATCTACGACATCTTCGAGGGCACCGAGCAGATCCAGCAGCTCGTCATCGCCCGCGCGATCTCCGGGATGCACCTGGCCTGAATCGGACCGCTCGCCCGGTGATCACGGATCGGGAAGCGGAGCAGTCACGAATGGCCAGATCCTTTCCCGATCCGTGATCAGCGGTCGACGCGCCCGGTGCGCCGGCGAATTTCTTGTCGACCCGACGACAACGGCGGTCCCGTGCACAGGGGCCGGAGATCCTCTTCGGTCCGGCCGGTGATCCGCGCATCCCCGGGCGCGACCGGGTGGCCGGTCGGCCACCCGGCTGGCCAAGATGGAGTGCGAGCCGGGCCCGCCGACGGAGCCCGGCCGTGTTGCGAGGAGGACGCGTGCCGAGCCTGACGTTCCGCGGACGCACCTGGAACCGCGACCGGGCGATGGTCATGGCGATCGTCAACCGGACCCCGGACTCGTTCTACGACCACGGGGTGACCTTCGCCGAGCAGGCCGCCCGGGACCGGATCACCGCCGTCGTGCGGGAGGGTGCCGACGTCATCGACATCGGGGGCGTGCCGGCCAGCCCCGGCACCGAGGTCACGGAGCAGGAGGAGATCGACCGGGTGGTGCCGACGGTCGAGTGGGCGCGCCGCGAGTTCCCGGACGTCGTGATCAGCGTCGACACCTTCCGCGCCGGGCCCGCCGACGCCGTCTGCGCGGCCGGGGCCGACCTCGTCAACGACAACTGGGCCGCGTCCGACGCGGCGATCCTGGACGTCACGGCCCGCTACGGCGTCGGCTACGTCAGCGCGCACACCGACCACGTCACCCCGCGCACCGAGCCGCACCGGCCGCACTACGCCGACGTCCTCGGCTCGGTGATCGCGCAGACCGTGGCGCTGGCCGAGAAGGCCGTCGCCGCCGGCGTCCCGGCGGCCGGGATCCTGATCGACCCGGCGATCGACTTCTCGAAGAACACCCTCCACAGCCTCACGGTGCTGCGCGGCGTCGACCGGATGGTGGCGACCGGCTGGCCGGTGCTGCTGGCGATGTCGAACAAGACCGTCGTCGGGGAGTCCCTGGCGGTGCCGCTGGAGGAGCGGCTCACCGGGACGCTGGCCGCGACCGCGCTGGCCGCGGACCGGGGCGTGGCGATGGTGCGCGCGCACCAGGCCCGCGCCACCCGGGAGACCTGCGAGATGGTCGCGACCGTGCGCGGCGAGCGGAACCCGTCGCGCGCGGTGAGGCTCCTCGCGTGAGCACCATCGACCAGATCTACCCGCCCGACGTGGCCGGACCGCTGACGACCGCGGCGCTGGAGGCCCTCTACGCCTACCCGGACGACGACCGCATCCGGATCTGCGCCAACTTCGTGTCCAGCGCGGACGGCGCGGTGGCGGTCGCCGGCACCTCCGCGGGCCTGTCCACGCCTCCGGACCGGACGGTGCTCCATCTGGGCACCGATCTCGCCGATGCCGTGCTGGTCGCCGCCGGCACCGCGACCGCCGAGGGCTTCTCCGGGGTACGGCCGGGTGAGCGGATGGCCGACCGGCGGCGCCGGTTCGCGCTCGCCGAGGTCCCGGTCACCGCCGTGGTGACCGGGTCCGGGCGTTCGCTCGCCCCGACCGCGCCGGTGCTCACCGACACCCTCGTGCCCACCGTCGTGCTCACCTGTGCCGCGGTGCCCGATGGCCTCCGTAGCCGGTGGTCCGACGCCGGTGCGGATGTCGTGCTGGTCGGCGACGGATCGGTGGACCTGCACGCCGCCGTCGCCGAGCTCGACCGCCGCGGCCTGCGCCGGGTCAACTGCATGGGTGGCCCGGAACTGTTCGGCGGTCTCGCCGCGGCCGGCCTGGTCGACGAGCTCCGGCTCACCCTGGCGCCGTTCCTGGTCTCCGGCGGGGCCGGACGGATCGCCCGCGGCGCCATGGACCCGTCCCGGCTCGAGCTGATCTCGGTCCTGACCGGGGACGACACGCTCCTGATGCGCTACCGGGTGCGCGGGCCGGCGATCCTGGGATCGTCACACTGACGACAACACCGGATCACCTTGATGGTAGGGGTCGGTCACGCACGGCGACCGGCTGATGCTTCGATGGCCGAGTGCCGCTGCCCCCGAACACGCTGTCGGACGACGTCGTCGTCCTCAGCCCGCTCGGGTGGGACGACGTGGAGCCGCACCTCGAGGGTGAGGACGCCGAGCTGGTCCGCTGGCTCAGCGGCGGGCGGGGCAGCCGCGCGACGGTCCGCGCGCACGTGCGCCGGTCGATCGAACGGTGGGCCGAGGACGGTCCCAAGCTGTGCTTCGGGATTCGGTTGCACGGCGGCGCCGTCCTCGCCGGGACGATCGACGCCGACCTGGACCCGACGCCCGGGTCGCGCCGGGCCGGGCTGTCCTACGGCATCTATCCCGCGTTCCGGCGGCAGGGACTGGCCACCCGGGCGGTGCGGCTGGCGTCGCGCTACCTCGCCGAGCGCGGGGACGTCGACCGGATCTGGATCGACGTCGACCGGGCGAACGTGGCGTCGGTCGGCGTCGCCCGCCGGTCCGGTTTCCGGTTCCTGCGCCACGTCGACGACGACGAGCAGGACTTCGACCGTTACGAGCTGATCGTGCGCGCGCCCGTCGCCCCGGCTCCGCCGCCCCCGCGACACGGCCGGCGACCCTCCTGAGCCGTGCCGGACGTTCCGGTACCCGCACACGACGACGGCCGCCCGCCGCCCCACCGCGGGGAGCCCCCGCAAAGCGGGCGCCGGTGGGGTGCGGACGGCCGTCGGACGCCGGTGGGGAGACCGGCGCGGCCCGTGCGGGACCGGTCCGTGCGGGACCGGTTCGTTCGGGACCGGTTACTGCATCGAGACGGTGGGCGCCTCGACGTACATGACACCCGGGATGTCCATCTTCGGCAGCGAGTCGGCCGAGGGGAGCGCTTCCGCGGGCGCGTCCAGCGGCAGGGCGTCGGTCGGCAGGGCGTCGGTCGGCAGCGCGTCGAGGGGAAGCGCGTCCAGCGGCAGGGCGTCGGTCGGCAACGTGTCGGCCGAGGGCATCTGCAGCTCGCCGAACGCGGACGAGCCCTCTCCGGAGCCGGAGTCCTCGGAGCCGGAGCCCTCCGAAGACTCGGAGCTGTCCGAGCCCTCGGAGTCGGACCCGGAGCCGGCGGAGTCGTCCGAGGTGCTCGGCATCTCGGGAATGTCCGGCAGCTCGGCGGCCGAGGCCTGGCCGACCAGGCCGGCACCGAGCACGGCGGCACCCGCGCCGGCCACGGACAGCCGGAGGGCGTTGCGGGCGAGCGAGTTCATGTCGCGCGTCCTTTCCTTGGGGGTTGGGGAGCGGAGGGCGCGAGACCCTCCGATGGCGCAACGAGAGGCCGTCGACCCGGTTCCGCTCCGCAGTGATCACGGACGCATGTTCACCCGAACGAGTGGCAACCTCGCGCGATATCGCAGAATCGCGACCAGGCGATGACGCGGAGTGCGCAACCGGCCGCGGCCCGGGTGGCGTGATCGGGTGGCACTACTCGACGGTGCTGCTGCACCCCACGTCGAGCCCGGGACTGCCCGAGCGGGTGCTCGAGGCCGATCAGGACGCCGTCGTGCTCGGCCGGTCACGGTTGGCCGCGCAACCGGGGGTGTGGGGACTGCGCGGCGCGGCCGGGCTCGCCGTCGTCGGGGAGGTCGTGAGCGGGGACCGTCGGCGGGTGCGGCGCGGCTGCTGGCCGGCCCGGTGCCGGTGCCGGGTCCTGCGGTCGTCGATGCCGGGCCGTTCGATCCCGACCCGGGCGCTCGCGGCCTGGCCTTCGACGACGTCGCGGTGCCGACCGCACTCGGTCCGGCACCGGCCTGGCACGTGCCGCCGGCCGGTGGTTCGGACATCTGGGCGTTGTGCGTGCACGGCCGTGGGGGCACCCGGCGCGAGGCGCTGCGGATCCTGCCCGCGCTGCACGTGGCCGGGCTGCACCAGCTGGTGCTCAGCTACCGCGGGGACGGCGCGGCGCCGCCCTCGCCGGACGGGCGCTCGCACCTGGGCGACACCGAGTGGCACGACGTCGCCGCCGCGGCCCGGTACGCGTACGAGCGGGGCGCGCGCCGGCCGGTCCTGGTGGGCTGGTCGATGGGCGTCGTCCTGGGCGGCGCGTTGCTGGACCGTGCGCCGGAGGCCGCGGGCGTCGCGGCCGTCGTCTGGGACGCCCCACTGCTGGACTGGCGCCGGACGTTGCGCAGGCAGGCCCGTAGCCGCGGCCTCCCGCCGTCACTGGCCCGGGTGGCCGCGGTGCTCACCGAACGCCGGATCGGGACCGACCTCGACCGGTTCGACCTGGCCCGGCGGCCACCCGCGGCGCGGCCGCCGACCTTGCCGCTGCACAGCGACGGCGACACCGCCGTACCGGTGTCGCTGAGCCGGGAACTGGCCGCGGCCGCCCCCGGGGCCGGGTGGCCGATGACCTACCGCGAGTTCGCCGGGACCGAGCACACCGGTAGCTGGAACGCCGACCCGGAGGGCTACGAGCGCGCCGTCACCGGGTTCCTGCGGAGTGTCCTGCGAGCGGTCCTGCGAGCGGTCCTGTGAGTGCCGTCCGGTGAGCGTGCCCGCGCGGAACGCCGGCTACGGCCGGCTCGGCGGCTGGGTCGGCGTCGTCTTGCCGTGCAGCTGGTCGGTCGACGGCGGGGTGGTCGAGACCGGGGTCCCCGGGTCCGCCGGGCCTTCGCGGCGCAGCAGCGTCGCCCACGCGTACGCGGCCAGCCCGGAGAGGACCAGCACGGCCAGGATCCACGGGGCGCGGCGGACCTTCACCGGCGTCGGATCGATGGCCTCGGCCAGCGCGTGCCGCGCGTCGTCCACCCGCCCGGACAGCGTGCCGGACAGCTCCGAGACGCTGCTGCCGACCGACGCGGCCGTCGAGCCGGCGACGATGCGGCCGGCGTCGGCGAGCGTGTGCACGGCCTCGGCGGCGTCCTTGCGAGCCTTGGCTCGCGCGACCTTGGTGCTCATGGACAGACCTGCTTCCCACGGATGAGGCTGGTTGCTGGCACGATGGTAGCCGTGACGGAACCAGGAAACGCCAAGACGACGGCCGTCCTGCACACCTCCGAGGGCGATATCCGCGTCGAGCTTTTCGGCGACCACGCGCCCAAGACGGTCGCGAACTTCGTCGGCCTCGCGGAGGGGTCCAAGGACTACACGGGGCCGAATGCGAGCGGGGGCGACACCGGGCCGTTCTACGACGGCTCGATCTTCCACCGCGTGATCAGCGGCTTCATGATCCAGGGCGGCGACCCGACCGGTACCGGTCGCGGCGGGCCGGGCTACCAGTTCGGGGACGAGTTCCACCCGGACCTCAAGTTCGACCGGCCGTACCTGCTCGCGATGGCCAACGCCGGCCCGGGCACGAACGGCTCGCAGTTCTTCATCACGGTGGGCCTGACCCCGCACCTGAACCGGCGGCACACCATCTTCGGTGAGGTGGCCGACGCCGAGTCGCGCGCCGTCGTGGACGCGATCGGTCAGGTGACCACCGGTCAGGCGGACCGCCCGCTGACCGACGTGGTCATCGAGAAGGTCGAGATCGAGCGGAGCTGAGTCCGCCCTGACCGAGAGATCAGACTCCTCCGGCCCCCCGTGGGCCGGCTCCCCGGGATCCGGCGCAGGGCCGCCGTCCGGTCCGGCCGGCGCCCACGGCGGGGCCCCGGCCTGCGCCCGGCACCCGGACCGGCCGACCCGTCTGCAGTGCACCCGGTGCGGCCGGCCCGCCTGCCCGGAGTGCCTGCGCGACGCCTCGGTCGGCCAGCACTGCGTGGACTGCGTCGGCGCGGCCGCCCGGGTCGCGCCGCGCTGGCGCAACGTCGCCGGGGCCAGCCGCACCGGCCGCCCGGTGATCGTCCCCGGCCTGGTCGTGATCAACGTCGCGATCTTCGTGCTGACCGTGGTCCAGGCCGGCAGCCTGAACCGCAACTTCGCCTCCGGCCTGTTCGACGTCGGTGCCCTGGTCCCGGTCCTGGTCGCGGACGGCGAGGTCTGGCGGCTGGTGACGGCGGGCTTCCTGCACATCGGGCCGCTGCACCTGGCGTTCAACATGATCGCGCTGTGGATCATCGGCCGGGAGGTTGAGAGCGTCCTGGGCCGGGCCCGCTTCCTCGCCGTGTACGGCGCCGCGCTGCTCGGCGGGTCCGCCGCGGTGATGCTGTTCGGCGCGGCCGGCACCCCGGTCGCCGGTGCGTCGGGCGCGGTGTTCGGCCTGATGGGTGCGCTGGTGGTGCTGCTGCGCCGGCTGCGGATCCCGGCGGGTCAGGCATTCACGATCATCGCGGTGAACGTGGCGATCAGCGTCGTCGTACCGGGGATCTCGCTGACCGCGCACCTCGGCGGCCTGGTCGTCGGCGCCCTCGTCACGATGGTGCTCGTGCACCTCGGTGTGAGTTCCCCGCACCGGCGCCGGATCCAGATCGCGGCCGTCGGCGGGATCGTGCTGCTCACCCTGCTGCTGAGCACGGGCGCCCTGCTGCTGCTGTGAGGCCCCGGGCGGCGCTGTTGCTGTGAGTCAGTCCGGGCCGGGTCGCAGACCGGCCAGGATCTCGACGACGTCCTCGGGGTCCGCGCCGAGTTCCGGCCGGCCGAGGACGACCAGGCGCTCGGTACCGTCGGCGTCGCGCAGGTCCAGCTCCAGCAACGACGACTCCCGGCCCAGCCGCCGGGTCCGGAGTATCCGGACGTCATCCACCCTGGCCCACGGTGTGTACCGGGTCCAGGTCAGCCGCCGCACCACGAGCCCGTCCGGGCCCGCCTCCAGGCGCGGCCGCGCCCGGGTACCGGACACCGCGGCGAGCCCCAGCCCGACCGCGGCCACCCCGGCGATCAGCTGGCCGGGCCGGTCGGCGGACAGGACCAGCAGGCCTGCGCACCAGGCCGCGGCCAGCACGGTGAGCGCCCACAGCAGCCCCACGGCCCCGGCCGGCGTGGCCCAGGAGTACCGCTGCGGTTGATCACTCATCGTGTCCGAATGGGAGTTGTCCACAGCCGCCGTCCACAGTGAGGATAACTCACAATCACGTGTTTCCGCTGCTCAACGCCAGCGCATGGTCATCAGGAGGCCAATCACGATGAGTGAGAACCCGATGACGAAGTTGGCGTTCCCCAGCGCGGCCATGAACGGGATCTGTGGACCGGCCAGGTAGTTCACGACCAGCCATGCCAGGCCCAGGATCCCGAACGCCAGCATGACGGCGATGTAGGCGGGGTGGGTCGGCCCCGCGACCTTCTGCGGGGTGCGGCTCACCGGCGGTGGGGTGTAGGCCGCCTTCTTGCGGACCTTCGACTTCGGCATCTGCAGACCTCTGGGCGTGCGGGGTCGGACACGGGTCCGGCCGGTGCGCCGGCCGGAGGCGGGACCCGCACAGGGCGGTCACCGGGGAGCGGCGCGGCACGGGCGGATCCTGGCACCACGGTAGCGCGGATCGTCGCGGGGCGTTGGGCCGTCCGGGTGCACGGAGCCCAACGCGCACCGGATCAGACGCCGGCGACCAGCCCGGCCATCTCGTCGGAGAGCTGCTGCACGACCGCCTCCGGGACGGCGAACCCGGCCGCGGTCAGCCAGTTCGCCAGCAGCCGGTGCCCGCCGTGCGTCAGCACCGACTCCGGATGGAACTGCACGCCCTCGATCGGCAGCTCGCGGTGCCGGACGGCCATGATCAGCCCGGTCTCGGTGCGTCCGGTGACCTGCAGCTCGGCGGGCAGGCCGTCGGGAGCGATCGTCAGCGAGTGGTAGCGGGTCGCGGTGAAGGGCGAGGGCAGCCCGCGGAGCACGCCCACCCCGTCGTGCAGGACCTGCGAGGTCTTGCCGTGCAGCAGCTCGGGTGCCCGCTCGACGACGCCGCCCCAGGCCGTGGCCAGCGCCTGGTGGCCCAGGCAGACCCCCAGCAGCGGAGTCCTGCGCTCGGCGGCCCCGCGGATCACCTCGACGCTGCGTCCGGCCCCCTCCGGGGTGCCCGGCCCGGGGCTGACCAGCACCGCGTCCACCCGGTCGAGCTCGTCGAGCTCGACCTCGTCGTTGCGCCGGACGACCGGATCGGTGCCGAGCTGGGCCAGGTACTGGACCAGGTTGTAGACGAAGCTGTCGTAGTTGTCGACGACGAGGACACGCACGGTCGGTTCCCTCCGGTCGTGGTCGGTCAGTTGAACGGGAACCCGGAGTCGGTGCTGTTGGGCTCGCTGCTGCTGCTACTCCCGCCGGTGTCGTCATCGCCCCCGTTGTCCCCGGAGTTCGACGCCTGCCCCACGGTCAGGGTGACCTCCTGGCCGTCCGAGGCGCCAGAGCCGCCGGACGGCGACTGGGACAGCACCCGCCCGTTCTGCCGGGAGTCCGACACGTCCTGGGTCTGGATCCGGAAGCTGAGGCCGGCCTGCTGCAGGGTCTGCACGGCGTCGTTCACCTGGCGGCCGGTCACGTCCGGCACCCGGCTCTGGTTGCCGCGGCTGACCTGGACGGTGATCGTCTGATCCTTCGCCACCCGGCTGCCGGCGGCCGGGGTGGTGCCGACCACCGAGCCGGCCTCGCCGCCGCCGTCGACCTGGCTGGTGGTGACCGAGGTGAACCCGGCGTCGCGCAGCGCGGCCTGGGCCTGCTCGGCCCGCTGGCCGGTCACGTCCGGCACCGCGATCGTGGTCTGCTCCTTGCCGACCACGATCGAGACCGGCGAGTTGCCGGCGACGGTCTCGCCCGGACCCGGCCTGGACGAGATCACCTTGCCGATCTGCGACGAGTCGGAGGTCTCCTGCTCGGTGGTGCCGCCCAGTTGCAGGCCGGCGTCGCGTAGCAGACCCCCCGCCTCGGTCGGTGTCCGCCCGTTCAGCGAGGGCACCGTGACCTGGGCCGGACCGGTGCCGACGAAGAGTGTCACCGCGCTGTTCTCGGCCACCTGGTTGCCGCCGCCCGGGTCGGTGCGGACGACCCTGCCGACCTGGCCGACGTCCGAGGGCTGGTTCTGGATGTCCACCAGCAGCCGCGCACCGGTGATCGCCTGTCGTGCCTGCTCCGGTGTCTGCCCGAGCACGTCCGGCACGGTGATCTGGTCCGGCGAGGAGCTCGAGAACATCTGGAAGCCGACGTAGCCGAGCAGTCCGAGCACGGCCAGCACGGCGATCCACAGACCGACCTTCTTCCCGCGGCCGCGGGGTTCGTCGTCGTAGTCCGGGTGGCCAGGGGGCATCGTGTGCCGGCCGGTCGGTGGCCCGGCGGTACCGCCGTTGAGCCGGCGGGTGGCCATCGCCGTCGTCGCACCGTCGTCGTGCGCCATCATCTCGGTGCGCTCGTGCTCGCTCATCACCAGCGGCGCGTGCACCGGCTCGCCGTTGCGCACCCGCACCAGGTCGGCCCGCATCTCGGCGGCCGACTGGTAACGGTTGGCCGGGTTCTTGCTCAGCGCCTTGAGCACCACCGCGTCCAGCGCCGGGGGCACCGACGGGTTCAGCTCGGACGGGGCCCGCGGGTCCTCCCGCACGTGCTGGTAGGCGACCGCGACCGGGGTGTCGCCGGTGAACGGTGGCTCGCCGGTGAGCAGCTCGAACAGCACGCAACCGGCGGCGTAGACGTCCGACCGGGCGTCCACGGCCTCGCCGCGGGCCTGTTCCGGGGACAGGTACTGCGCGGTGCCGATCACCGCGGCGGTCTGCGTGACGTTCTGGCCCTCGCCCAGCGCACGGGCGATGCCGAAGTCCATCACCTTGACCGCACCGGCACCGTTGATCATCACGTTGGCCGGTTTGACGTCCCGGTGGATGATCCCGTTCCGGTGGCTGAAGTCGAGCGCCGCGGAGACGTCGGCCATGACCTCGACGACACGCTGCTGGGTCAGCGGCCCCTGGGTCTTGACGATCTCGCGCAGGGTCTGGCCGTCGACGAACTCCATGACGATGTAGGGCAGCGGTCCGAACTCGGACTCGATCTCCCCGGTGTCGTACACCGCCACGATCGCCGGGTGGTTCAGCGATGCCGAGTTCTGGGCCTCCCGTCGGAAGCGCAGCTGGAACTGCGGGTCCCGGGCCAGGTCGGCGCGCAGCACCTTGACCGCCACGTCCCGGCCGAGCCGCGTGTCGAGGCCACGGTGGACCTCGGCCATGCCGCCGTAGCCGAGCGGGTCGCCCAGCTCGTAGCGCTCGGAGAGCAGTCGCGGTGTCGTCATCGGTTCAGGTTCCCGGGGTCGGAGGCGTACTCATCATGCCGGTCGGATGGGAGGGTCACGGCCGCTCGGCCGTCACGTGCGCCGGATCGCCGGTTCCGTGGGATCACCGGAGGTCCTCCGGTGCACCACGGGGCCACGGCGCGGCGAGCGGCCGTGGAACGGCCGCCGGTCCCGCGGCACCGGCCTCCTGCCCGGCCACGGTACCCGGGGCAGGCCCCAGTGAGCCGGTCCAGATGCCGCCGGGTGACGTCTCGCGCAGGATCATCACCGCCAGCAGTACCGCGGCGACGGTCAACAGCACGAACAGCACCGCCAGCCACGCCCGGCTGCGCCCGGACCGGCGCGGGGTCAGGTCCAGCGGCCCGGAGGGATGCTGCTCGGGTGCCCGGTCGGGGCCGGGCCGCCGGACCGGCGGCCGGGCCGGGACCTGCCGCTGCTGCTCGGGCGTCACCGGCCGGACCGGGCCGTGCGGTCGCCGGGGCGGCTGCTCCTCGGCTCGGAGGCCGTCCGGTCGAGGCCCGCCGGGCCGGTGCGCGGGCGGCGGTCCGGCGGGCGGCGGCCCGGCGTGCGGCGGGACCGGGCCGGAACCCGGCCGGGCCACCTGTGGGGGGCCGGGTGGGCGCCCGCCAGGGTCGCCGGGTCCGGCGTGCTGCGGACCGGTCGCGGGCCGGGCCTGCGGGAGGCCGCCGGAGCGCGGGTCTCCGGGTCCGGCACCGGGGGCGGCACGGCCGTGCCGCCCGGGCCGGGGCTCGTCGATGCCGGCCTCGTCCGGGCCGGGCTCGCGCCGGAAGCCGGGGGCGTCCCCGGACGGCGCCGGGATGCCGGCCGGCGGCGGCCGGTGCCCGCGGCGGACCGCGGCCACCGCCTCGGCGAACTCGGCGCCGTCGGCGTAGCGATGCTCGGGGTCCTTCACCAACACCGAGGCGATCAGCTCGCGGACCCGCTCCGGGAACTCGCCGGGCAGCGGCGGGGGATCGTCGCGGACCTGCATCATCGCGACCGCCACAGCGCTCTCCGCGCGGAACGGGCGCATCCCGGCCAGGCACTCGTAGCCCACGATGCCCAGCGAGTAGACGTCCCCGGCCGGCCCGGCCTCGTCCCCGGAGGCCTGCTCGGGCGCGATGTAGTGGGCGGTCCCCATGACCATGCCGGACCGGGTGACGGGGACGGCGTCGGCGGCCTTTGCGATGCCGAAGTCGGTCAGCTTCACGACCCCGTCGGTGCGCAGCAGGATGTTTCCCGGCTTGACGTCGCGGTGCACGAACCCGCGCTCGTGCGCGGCCTGCAGCGCCCGGGCGGCCTGCTCGAGGATGTCCAGCGCCTCGTCCGCCGGGATCGCGCCGCGCCCGATCCGCGTCGACAGCGGCTCCCCACGGACCAGTTCCATCACCAGGTAGGCGGTCCGGCCGCCGCCGGCCGGACCGTCGTCCTCGCCGTAGTCGTGAACCGCGGCGATGCCCGAGTGGTCCAGCGAGGCCACCGTGCGGGCCTCGATCCGGAAGCGGTGCAGGAACTCCGGATCGTCGGACAGGTCCGCCTTCAGCACCTTGACGGCGACGTTGCGGCCCAGGCGGGTGTCCTCGGCCTCCCAGACCTCTCCCATCCCACCGACGGCGATCCGCCGGTCCAGCCGGTACCGCTCGGAGATCAGCTGCCCGGCCGCGAGCGCACTCACCCGATCACCAGCGGCCGGTGGCGGGGGGACTCCGGGCTCACTGGGCGTCCCGGAGCGCTTCGCCGATGACCGCACGGCCGATCGGCGCGGCGACCGAGCCGCCGGTGGCCTCCAGCGCGCGGTTGCCTCCGTTCTGGACCAGCACGGCCACCGCGACCTTCGGGTCCTCCGCCGGGGCGAACGCCACGTACCAGGCGTGCGGCGGGGTGTTCTTCGGGTCGGTGCCGTGCTCGGCGGTACCGGTCTTGGACGCGATCCGGACACCGGTGATCTTCCCGCCGCCCTGGGTCCGCTCCTCCGAGCCGAGCATCAGATCGGTCAGCGTCCCCGCGACGTCGGCCGGCATCGACCGGGCCATCCGGTCCGGTTCGGTGGTGTCGACGGTGTCCAGGGTCGCGCCCTGGATCTCCTGGATGAGGTGCGGGGCCATGGTCTGGCCGCCGTTCGCGATCGAGGCACCGATCATGGCCAGCTGCATCGGGGTCAGCCGGACGTCACGCTGGCCGATCGCGGACTGCTGGGTGGACGGGGTGTCCTCCATCGGCCCCACCTGCGATGCGGTGACCGGCATCGGAATCTGCAGGTCGGTCCGGCCGATCCCGAACGCCTCGGCCTGGGCCCGCAGCTTGTCCGCGCCGACCTCCTGGCCGAGCTGGGCGAACGCGGTGTTGCAGGAGCGGGCCAGTGCCTCGCGCAGGGACGCCGTCGCGCCGCCGCCGCAGGTCGAGCCGTTGTAGTTCTCCAGCGTCGTCGTGGAGTCGGCCAGCGTCAGGTCGGGGGCCGCGGTCAGCCGGCTGTCCGGGGTGAAGCCGTTCTGCAGCGCGGCCGCGGTGGTCACCAGCTTGAACGTCGAGCCGGGCGGCTCGATCTCGCTGATCGCCCGGTTGACCAGCGGGGACGGCTCGGCGTTGTTGTACTCCCGCCAGGCGTCCTGCTGCGCGCCCGCGTCCGGCGCGGCCAGCGGGTTCGGGTCGTAGGACGGCGTCGAGACCATCCCGAGGATGTCGCCGGTCCGCGGCTCCAGCGCCACCACGGCGCCGGTGAAGTCCTGGGAGTTCATCCGGTCGTAGGCGACCTGCTGGACCTGCGGGTCGATCGTGGTCACCACGTTGCCGCCTGCCGGCTCCCGGCCGGTGATCAGGTCGGACAGCCGGCGCACGAACAGCCGGTCGTCGGTGCCGTTGAGCACCTCGTCGGCCGAGCGCTCCAGGCCGCCGCTGCCGTAGACCGTGGACAGGAAGCCGGTGACCGGGGCGAACGCCGGCCCGTTCGGGTACTGGCGCTGGTAGCGGAGCCGGCCCTCGGACTCCACGCTCTGCGCGAGCACCTGGCCGCCGCCGGTGATCTGACCGCGCTGGCGGGAGTACTCGTCGATCTGGGTGCGCTGGTTGCGCGGGTCGTCGCGGTACTGCCCGGCCATCACGACCTGCACGTAGGTGACGTTCGCGAGGAGCGCGACGACCATGATCATCACCGCGAGGGCGACGCGGCGGACCGGGCGGTTCACTGGTCACTCCTCTCCGGGGTGGTCGACGGCGCCTGGCCGGCGCTCGCGGGGCGCTGCACGAGCTCGGTGCCGGCCTCGGCGATCGAGGTCCGGGGCCGCTCCGGGCGCCGGGGCAGCGGCGCCCGGGCCACGTGCGAGATCCGCAGCAGGATCGCCACCAGCGCGTAGTTCGCGACCAGCGACGAACCACCGTAGGACAGGAACGGCAGCGTCAGGCCGGTCAGCGGGATCAGCTTGGTCACCCCGCCGATGACCACGAAGATCTGCAGCGCGATCGAGAACGCCAGCCCGGTCGCCAGCAGCTTGCCGAAGGTGTCCCGCACGGCCAGCGCGCTGCGCAGCCCGCGGGTGATCAGCACCAGGTAGACCAGCAGGATCGCGGCCAGCCCGATCAGCCCGAGCTCCTCGCCGAGCGAGGAGAAGATGAAGTCGGACGCGGCGAAGGGGACCAGGTCCGGCCGCCCGGCACCCAGCCCGGTCCCGCCGACACCGCCGGTGCCCAGGCCGAACAGCGCCTGCGCGAGCTGGTACCCGCCGCCGTCGAAGTCGGCGAACGGGTCCAGCCAGATCTGCACCCGGGTCTGGACGTGCCGGAACAGCTGGTAGGCGACCACCGCTGCGGCCGCGAAGATAGACAGACCGATGACCATCCAGGAGACCCGCTCGGTCGCGGTGTAGAGCAGCACCAGGACCAGGCCGAAGAACAGCAGCGAGCTGCCCAGGTCGCGCTCGATCACCAGGATGCCGACCGCGAGCACCCAGGCGACCAGCAGCGGGGCCAGGTCCCGGGCCCGGGGCAGCTCCATGCCGAGGAAGCGGCGCCCGGCGGTGGAGAGCAGGTTGCGCTTCTGCACCAGGTAGGCCGAGAAGAAGATGATCAGCAGGATCTTGGCGAACTCGCCCGGCTGGATACCACCGAGACCGGGGATCCGGATCCAGAGCTTGGCCCCGTTGACCTCGGAGATCGACGACGGCAGCAGGCCGGGCAGGGCGAGCAGCACGATCCCGACGAAGCCGACCGTGTAGCCGTAGCGGGCCAGCACCCGGTGGTCACGCAGGAAGAACAGCACCAGCGAGAACAGCGACAGGCCGAGCACCGTCCAGGCGATCTGCGGGGTGATCTGGGCGGACGGCACCTCCCGGCCGAGCAGCTCGGCACGCGCCGCCGCGGCCAGGTCCAGCCGGTGGATCATCACCAGGCCGATCCCGTTCAGCAGCGCCACCGCGGGCAGCATCAGCGGGTCGGCGTACGGGGCGAACCGCCGGACGCCGAGGTGGGCCAGCGCGAACAGCACCAGGTAGGCGAGGCCGATGAACAGCAGGTCGGTGGTGAGCGACTGCTCCTGGTTGGCCTCCACCAGCACCAGCGCGCCGGTGGTCAGCACCGCGGCCAGGCCGAGCATGAGCAGCTCGATCCCGCGCCCGGTGGGCATCGTGGTCTCGGCGCCGTCCGCCCCGTCGGTGCGGGCCGTTCCCGCATCCGTCCCGGCGGCGCGGTTCTTCCGGGCCGCCATCAGCCGTCGAGCCGGCAGTTCCGGCCCGGGTCCGGGGTCACGGTCGGCAGCGGGGTCGTCGTCACCGGGGGCTCGCCGGGCACGGCCGGTGGTACGACCACCGGTGTCGGTGGCGGGGCGAGCGTCGAGCAGAGCGGCAGCACCTTGGTTCGCAGCCGGTCCATCGTCGCGCGGGCGCCGGACTCGCCGTCGTCCGAGACGATCCCGTCCGCCACCTGGGCCCGCTCGGCCTGCGGGAGGTCGTCGAGGTCGATGTCGGACCGCTCCGCGACCCGCTGCAACGGGATCCCCAGCACGGTGCCGCGCACTCCCTGGTAGATCGCGACCTGGCTCTGATCGGCCGCCACGAAGTACTGCTGCAGCACCAGGGTCCGGGCGACGACCAGGCCCGCCACCAGCAGGACCAGCACCCCGAGCACCGCCACCAGCGGGCGCACACCGCGCCGACGGGACGGTTGCCGGGGCCGGTCCGGCTCGAGCCGCACCGGCTCGGTGCGGGGCAGCGTGGTGGCCGCGGCGCGCTGCGCCGACGATCCCGGCCCGCGGTCGTCGCGCCGGTAGTCGCCGTCGTCGCTGCGCGGGTTGCGCCCCGCGGACCCGCCGATGATCGGGGCGTCGTCGGCGTAGTCGACGTCGACGACGTCCGCCACGATGCAGGTGATGTTGTCCGGGCCGCCGCCGCGCAGCGCGAGCTCGATCAGGCGGTCCGCGCACTCGCGGGGGTCCGGGTAGTCCTCCAGCGTGTGGTGCAGCGTCTCGTCGCTGACCGGGCCGGACAGGCCGTCCGAGCAGAGCAGGAACCGGTCGCCGGCGCGGGCCTCCCGGATCGACAGCGAGGGGTCGACGTCCTGGCCGGTGATCGCACGCAGCAGCAGCGAGCGCTGCGGGTGCGTGTGCGACTCCTCCTCGGTGATCCGGCCCTCGTCGATCAGCGACTGGACGAACGTGTCGTCCTTGGTGATCTGGCTGAACTCGTCGCCGCGCAGCTGGTAGGCGCGGGAGTCGCCGACGTGCACCATGCCGAGCCGGGACCCGGCGAACAGGATCGCGGTCAGCGTGGTGCCCATGCCCTCCAGGTCGGGGGCGTCGGCCACGTGCCGGCTGATCGCGTCGTTGCCGTCGTGGGTCGCGGTACGGAGTTCGGCGAGCAGGTCGTCGCTGGGCACGTCGTCGTCCAGCGGGGCCAGGGCGGAGATCACCAGGGAGGAGGCGACCTCGCCCGCGGCGTGTCCGCCCATGCCGTCGGCGAGGGCGAGCAGGCGGGGGCCGGCGTAGACGGCGTCCTGGTTGTTCTGCCGGACCAGTCCGCGGTCACTGCGGGCCGAGTAGCGCAGCACCAGTGTCACGGGGCGGCTCCGGCTTCGGTCGGGGCACGTCGGGGCGATCCCGCGCCGCGGGATCGGTCGAGCGGCCGCGGCACCGGGGGAGCGGGCGGTCGCGGCAGTGTCGTCATGGTCGGTTCAGGCCCGTCACGATCGCAGCTCGATCACCGTCTTGCCGATTCGGACCGGCGTCCCCAGCGGGACCCGGGTGGGCCCGGTGACCTTATTACGTTCGAGATAGGTGCCGTTCGTCGACCCGAGATCCTCGACGTACCACTCGTCGCCCTGCTGCGAGATGCGTGCGTGCCGGGTGGACGCGTAGTCGTCGTCCAGCTTGAGGGTCGAGTCGTCGGCACGGCCGATCAGGATCGGCCGGGAGTCCAGCGTGATCCGGCTGCCGGCCAGCGGCCCCTGGGTGACGAGCAACTGGCGCGCGGAGCGGCTACGGCCACCGGCGCGGCCCCGGGACGGCTTGCCGGCCCGGCCCGGGACGGCGGCCTTCAGCCCGGACGCCGCGTACAGGTCCGAGCGGACCACCTGGAGCGCGAGCAGGACGAATAACCAGAGGAGGGCCAGGAACCCACCTCTGGTCAGCTGCAGCACCAGTTCCGGCACGCGCCCGCTCGCCTCTCTGTCGTTCCTCGTCCAGCACGGCCCGTGCCGCGCCCGCCCGGCCGCACCGGGCGGGCGCTCATCGTTCAGGGGCGGGTCAGCCCTGGGTCCGGAAGACCAGGCTGGAGTGCCCCACCCGGACCACGTCGCCGTCGGTCAGCTGGCAGGACTGCACCGGGCTGTTGTTCACCGTGGTGCCGTTGGTCGAGCCCAGGTCGTTCAGGGTCGCGACCTGGCCGTCCCAGGCGACCTCCAGGTGCCGGCGGGAGACCCCGGTGTCCGGCAGCCGGAAGTTCGAGTCCTGGCCGCGGCCGATGACGTGCGTGCCCTCGGCCAGCTGGTAGTTGCGGTTCGACCCGTCGTCCAGGATCAGCATCGCGGCCAGCTGCTGTGGGGCGCCCCAGCCGCCCTGGGGCGGGTAGCCGCCGTCGTAGCCCTGGTCGTACCCGCCCTGCGGGTAACCGGGGGGCGCACCGTAGCCCTGCGGCTGGCCGTAGCCGCCGTCGTAGCCCTGGTCGTAGCCGCCCTGCGGGTAGCCGGGCGGCGGCGCGTAGCCCTGGGGCTGGCCGTACCCGCCCTGCGGCTGGCCGTAGCCGCCGTCGTAGCCCTGGTCGTAGCCGCCCTGCGGGTAGCCGGGCGGCGGCGCGTAGCCGCCGTAGCCCTGGTTCGGGTCGGCGTAGCCCTGCGGGGGCTGGCCGTAGCCGCCCTGCGGCTGGCCGTACCCGGGGGGCGGCGGGGCGTAGGGGTCGTACCCGCCCTGCTGCGGGGGCTGGCCGTAGCCCTGCGGCGGCTGGCCGTACCCCTGCGGCGCTCCGTAGGCCTGCGGGTCGCCGTAGCCCTGCGGCTGGCCGTACGGGTCGTACCCGCCCTGCGGCTGGCCGTAGCCCGGCTGACCCTGCTCCTGGTCGTACCCCGGAGGCGCGTAGGTCTGCTGCTGGCCGTACCCGCCGGGGGCGCCCCGGTCGTATCCGTACTGCCCGTTCTCCTCGGGGTGGCCCGGTTGCTGGCTCATGGGTGCTTCTCCTGCGGTGCGAGCTCTGCCGGCGGCCCGACGGGAAGCGTCGGGGTCGACAGCGGAGCGGGTGCGGAATTGTCCCGTGTGCAGCGCCTCGGAGCGCTCCAGAAAGACTACGACCTCACCGTAGGTGTCCCATCCCTGGTCGGTGAGTTCCTTCGCTACGTGCGACGAGAGGGACCTGACGACCCCGTCCTCGTCGCCCGCCATCCGGTCGAGATCACTGGGACTCAGCAGCACGGTGTACCGGTTGGGTGCCAGCAGGCGACCCCCGGCGAGCTGCTCGACGTTGTCCTCGGCTTCCCTCAGCAGTGCCTGTGCGACTTCCTGTGGGACGACACTGCCTCCGAAGACCCGCGCGAAGGCGTCGCCAACGAACCCCTGAAGTCGGCGCTCGAAGCGATCCACGCGGCCCAAATGATCTCCTCCGTCCGCATCGGCGTGTCGGTGCTGTGTGACCGATCGTATCTGTGCTAACCGCCGGGCCGGGCGGCGCCCGACCGGAACCGCCTGCCCGGTCCGCCGGACGCTCCGGCGCACGTCCTCCGATCTACCCGTGCCGCGGCCGGAGCGCACCCCGGGACCCCCCTGCACGGAGCCCTCGGACCGGGGTGCTAACTTTCTCCTGTCGCTCAGGGCGAGTGGCGGAATGGCAGACGCGCACGGTTCAGGTCCGTGTGTCCGTAAGGACGTGAGGGTTCAACTCCCTCCTCGCCCACCCTCCCACTCCGGTGGCTCCCCAGCACCTCATCACAGCACCTCCGGGGGCGGATTCTTCCTCGCTGCCGGTCACCGGCGCCATCGCGAGATCGGTGGTCACCGTCACTCGAACCGGTTGCCCCGGCCGCTGCCGGCACTCCCCGTGATCACCAGCCCGTGATCACCTGCGGAGCGCCGATCAGGTGTCCCGCAGCGCCGGACGGTCGGGGTGATCGGACATCACCAGCACGTCGGCGTACCCACCGGGGTCACCCTCCGCCTCGTAGCGGGCGTAGGCCGCGGCGGTCCAGGCCAGGTCGGCGGGCAGCCGGCGTTCCAGCGCGGCCCGGCCCATCCGCAGGTGCACGGTCAGCTCGGCGGGCAGCCCGCGCCCGAGCAGCCGCCCGCCGGCCAGCAGCAGGACGCCGTCCGCGCCGAGCCCGACCGGGGAGTCCCGGAAGGCCCGGTCCCGCGCGGTGTCCCGCAACCGGGGCAGCACGTACCCGGACCCGTCCGGGGCGAGCGGGCCCAGCACCTCGCGGCGCAGCGCGGGCTCGTCCAGCCAGCCGTCCAGGAACATGTCCGGGTCGGTGTGCCCGAACTCGAGCCGCACCGACGCCGGCCGCAGGAAGTCGTCGGCGTCCACGGCCAGCGAGGACCGGCCCGCGGCACGGAGTCGTTCGGCGACCGTGGTCGCCAGCGGTACCGGTCCGGCCGGCGGCGGCCCGTCGACCAGCACCCGCGCCCGCCCGGGCAGCTCCCGCACCCGGTCGGCCAGGTGCGTCACGAGGCCGTCCCGGTCCAGCGGCCGGAATCTCCCCGCCACAGCGCCTCCCGGATCCGATGCGCGCTCCGCCTGCTCCGCGCGTGCGTTGGATGCGCGCTCCGCCTGCTCCGCGCTGGGGCCGATGCTCGCTCCGCGCGCTCCGCTGGGCGACACTAGGCGGGTGACGACAGGGGCTCCCGCCGAGGGGCACGGGGGCGCGCTGCGGCGCGCGTTACGGGTGCTGGAGGCGGTCGCCGAGGCCGGCGACGGGGTCACGGCCAAGGCGCTCGCCCGCCGCCTGGACATGCCGCTGCCGACCTGCTATCGGCTGCTCGGCACGCTCGTCGAGGAGGGGTACCTGGTCCGGCTGCACGGGGTACGCGGCTACGGCCTCGGGTACCGGGTGGTCGGTCTCTACCGGGGTCTCACCGACCCGATCGTGCCCCCGGCACCGGCTCGCGAGGTGCTCGCCGACCTGCACACGCGGGTCGGTGCGGCCGCGGTGCTGGCCGTGCTGCGCTGCGACGACGTCGTCGTCGCACACACCGAGACGTGCCCGGCGCACCCGGGGCCCGCCGCGATGGCGGGGGAGCGGCTGCCCGCGCACGCCACCGCCCCCGGGAAGGCGCTGCTGGCCGGCCTGGAGCCCGGACGGCTGGCCGAGGTGCTCGACGGCCCGTCACCCACCCGGCCCTCGGCGTTGCCGCGGCACACCCCGCACACCCTGACCGACCGCCGGCTGCTCGACCGGGACCTGCTGCGGGTGCGCTCGGCCGGGGTCGCGGTCGAGGTCGAGGAGCACGCCCGCGGCCGTGCCGGGCTGGCGGTCACCGTCCCGACCGGGACGGCCGAGCGGATCGCGCTCGCGGTCGTCGTGAGCCGGGCGGACTTCGCCGGGCGCCGCTGGGAGCTGGAGCGCGCGGTGCGGGACGCGGCGGGCCCGCTGGGCCGGCACCTGGGGTCCGCCGCCGGAGCGGCCGCCTCGAGCTGAGGGCGCTCGGCGATGATCGCGGCCCGGTGGTCCGGCTGCCAGGATGGCGCGATGGCCGAGGAGGGAGCCGGGCCGGTCCGCTACGAGCGGGACGGGCACGTCGTGACGATCACCTATGACCGCTCGGAGAGGCGCAACGCCATCGACGGCGACATGCGCCGGGCGATCAACGCCGCCTGGGACCGCTTCCGCACCGACGACGAGGCGTGGGTAGCGATCGTGACCGGCGCCGGGACGGCGTTCTGCGCCGGCGCCGACATGCGCTCGACGACCGGCAACCCGGCGGGCGACTTCCCCGGCAGCTTCTGGGAGCGGCCCACGGTGAACTCGCTGGAGAGCGGTTGGGAGATCTTCAAGCCGATCATCGCGGCGGTGAACGGTCCGGCCGTCGGGTACGGGGTCACCCTGCTGACCTGGTGCGACTTCGTGATCGCTGCCGAGGACGCGACGTTCTCGTTCCCCGAGGCCCGGATCGGCGTGCCGACGATCGTGGGTGCGCTGCGGCTCCCCGGGATGATCAACCGGCAGTACGCGATGGAGCTGCTGCTGACCGGGGAGACGATCGACGCGGCGCGGGCGCACGAGATCGGGCTGGCCGGCTGGGTGGTCCCGCCCGCCGACCTGATGACCGAGGCGCGGGCGCTGGCCGGCCGGCTGACCGCGGGCGCACCGCTGGCCCAGCGGGCGATCAAGGAGATGGCCGTGCGCGGGCCGGAGATGGGCTCGGTCGAGGCGATCCGGTTCGGCGAGACGCTCCGGCGGGTCGCCGGCGCCACCGAGGACGCCGCCGAGGGGGCCGCGGCCGCCCGGGAGAAGCGTTCCCCACGGTGGCGTGCCCGCTGACCCCACCCGCCGACCACCCACCCCGACCCGCGGGTGTCGGCAGGCTTCCGTGGAGGGGAAGTTCGGCTGCATCCATGGCCGGGTGGCGATACGTTCGCCCGCATGACGGAGACAGCGCAGTCGGAGAACAGCAACGTCCGCACCGAGCCGCCGTTCCGTGCCGATCACGTCGGCAGCCTGCTGCGCCCGCCGGCGTTGCTGTCCGCGCGCGAGCAGCACGCCGCCGGCACCCTGGACGACGCCGGCCTGCGCGCAGCCGAGGACGCGGCGGTCACCGACGTCGTCGCGTTGCAGGAGTCGGTCGGGCTGCGCTCGGCCACCGACGGGGAGTTCCGGCGCACCTCCTGGCACATGGACTTCATCTACCGGCTCGGCGGGATCTCGAAGACCTCCGAGAAGCTGGAGGTGAAGATGCGCAACGCCGCCGGCCAGAACAACTTCACCTCGGCCGGGATGGCCGTCAGCGGAAAGGTCCGGCTCGAGGAGCCGATCTTCGCCGACGCGTTCGAGTACCTGACCGACCAGGTCACGACCGCGACGCCGAAGCTGACGATGCCCTCGCCCAGCATGGTCTACGCCCGCGGCGGCGCCGCGGTGATCGACCGGGACGTCTACCCCGACCTCGAGGGCTTCTGGGCGGACCTCTCCGCCGCCTACGCCGACCAGCTGTCGGCGATGTACCAGCGGGGCTGTCGCTACGCCCAGCTCGACGACACCGCGCTGGCCTACCTGAACGACCCCGCGCACCGTGCGGAGCTGGCCGGTAAGGGCGACGACCCGGACACCCAGCACCTGCGCTACCTGCGCCAGATCAACGCCGCGATCGCCGACCGGCCCGCGGACATGCGGGTCACCACGCACATGTGCCGCGGAAACTACCGGTCGTCCTGGGCCGCCGAGGGCGGCTACGACCACGTGGCCGAGGCGCTGTTCGGCGAGCTGGCCGTGGACGGCTTCTTCTGCGAGTTCGACGACGAGCGCTCCGGCACGTTCGCCCCGCTGCGGTTCGTGCCGGCCGGCAAGCAGGTCGTGCTCGGCCTGGTGACGACCAAGCGCGGCGAGCTGGAGGACCCGGACACGCTCAAGCGCCGGATCGAGGAGGCCTCCCGCTACGTCCCGCTGGACCAGCTGTGCCTGTCCCCGCAGTGCGGGTTCTCCTCCACGGTGGAGGGCAACGCGCTCACCGTGGACGACCAGAAGGCCAAGCTGGAACTGATCGTGTCGGTCGCCGAGGACGTCTGGGGACGCTGACGTGCGCACCGCGGCCCCGTCCCCGCTGCACGACCGCGTGCTGGCCGGGGCGGGTCCCGGTGCCCGGATGCTCGACGTCGGCTGCGGTGCCGGAGAGCTGCTCGCCCGGGCCGCCGCCGACGACCTCGTCGTATCCGGTGTGGACGCCGAGCGGCGGGCGCTGGCGGCCGCCGAGCGGCTCGTCCCGGGCGCGGTGCTGACCCTCGGCGACGCCCACGACCTCCCCTGCGACGACGGCGTGTTCGACCTGGTCACCCTGGTCCAGGTGCTCGAGCACCTGGCGAATCCGCTGCTCGCGCTGCGCGAGGCCTGCCGGGTGTGCGCGCCCGGCGGCGCGGTGCGGGCGACCGTGTGGGGCCGCCCCGACGAGTGCGACGCCACCGCCGTCGGGGCCGCACTGGCCCCGCTCACCGGGGCCGCACCACCCCGGCCGGACCGGCCGGGACCCGACCGCAGCGGGACCGGCGCGCCGCCGCTCACCGACCCGGACCGGCTGGCGAAGCTGGCCGGGCTCGCCGGGCTGACGGTGCGCGAGATCGCCGTCCTGCGGGTGCCCGTGCACCATCCCGATCCGGACGACCTGGTGGCCGGGGTGCTCGCGTCCGGGCCCGGCCGGCATGCGGCCCGGGCCGCCGGACCCGGCGCCGTCCGGGAGGCGGTGCTGCGCGGGCTGGAGCCCTACCGGCACGGGCCCGGGTACCGGCTGGTCGACACCGTCCGGGTGCTGGACGCCGGCCCGGCCCGGGGCACGCAGGCCCCGGGACGCACGTGAGCCGTGGCCCCGGCGGCGGGCCACGGCTCACGTGGTGTCCGGGAACGGCAGGGTCCGCTCCCGGGTCCTCCTACTGGGCGGCGGCTGCCGCCTTGTCGGCGTAGCGCACCTGCAGCAGCGACTTGCAGTACTCGCCGTTGGTCTCGATCCCGACCCGCTGCAGCCGTGCCCGGCGCAGGTGCAGCGGGACCTGCTCGACCGTGACCCGGGCTCCGTCGGGATGCACGAGCAGCGGTGAGTCGTCCGCGGCAGGCAGGCCGATGATCGATCTCCGGTGCCGCAGCCGCGCCAGCTCGTCGGTGTCGGCGTCGGTACCGGCGAGCTCGCCCAGGGTGGTCCCGGCGAGCTCCTCCGGACCGGCCCCGGCCTCGACCAGCGGGCGGGCCACCCGGTCCTGCCCGGCCAGCGCGGCCTTGGACAGGAACGTGCGGCGCAGCTCGTCCAGCTCCGAGGCGGCCCGGCCGTTGATCGAGCCCTCGAACGACTTCACGAACCCGGCGTGGGCCGCGACGCCATCGTTGATCTCGTCGGCGGCGTGGTGGTCGGCCAGCGTCACCTGCGCCCGGCTCACCCCCGGGATCGCCGTCACCGCGTCGTAGGCGTCGGCGACCATCAGGAACGAGAAGTTCGGGGCGCAGAAGAACGTCGGCAACCGGAGCCCGACGGTGACCACCGTGTCACCGGCGGCACCGTCGGGATCCGGCGAGACGGTGCAGGTCTCGACGAAGTCGAGGTCCGTGATCGGCTCGTCCAGCTCCGGGTCGAGCACCGTCCCCAGCGCGGACCACACGGCCTGCCGGTCGACGGTGTCGAGTGCAGGCCCGGCGGTCACTGTCCCGCGACCAGCTGCTCGCCGGGAGCGTCCTGCAGCTTGCACTCGTCCGGCACCGGGATGTCGTAGAGCCGGGCCGCGTTCAGGCCGAGGATCTTCTTCTTCGACGCCGTGGTGAGGCGCGGGTAGTCGCTGAACTGGTCGTCGTCGGGCATCTGCCAGTCGACCAGGCCCTCGACCTGCCACTTCGGCGTCCAGATGTTGTAGTCGCTGCCGAAGGTCATCTTGTCCTCGCCGACCCAGAACAGCAGCTCGCCCATCACCTTGGCGAAGAACTTCGGCCGGGCGTGCATCAGCCCGCCGACGGCCACCGAGAGGCCGGCGTAGACGTTGGGCTCCTGCACCGCCATGAAGCAGAAGTCCTCGATCCGCGGCAGACCCACGTGTTCGACGATGAAGTTCAGGCCCTGGAAGTCGGTGGCGGCGTGGTCGACGTCGGCGACGTCGAATGCGTCCTTGTCCAGCGGCCAGATCGTCGGGCCCTTGTGGATGTGGATGTTCTTGATGCCCATGTCCTGCGCGGCCTGCAGGAAGCGGTAGGCCTCGGGGTCGGTCAGCTTGAAGCCACGGGAGTCGCCGTTCCACTCCGCGGTGTAGAGCTTGACGCCCTTGAAGCCGTACTTCTCGTGGTCGGCCTCGAGCTGACGCAGGCCGGCGTCGCCCTCGCGCGGGTCGAAGCGGCCGTTGACGATCAGCCGGTCGCCCCAGCGCTCGAGCAGCTCCGCGTTCTGGGCGGTCGTGTTGAAGCCGTTGGCGTACCACTCCTTGAGGTAGGTCGACTGGAAGATCGCGTAGTCGACGTGGCCCTCGATGAACATGTCCCGCTCGAAGTCGTCGGCCGAGACCTTGAGGAACTTCTCCCAGTCCCAGTGGGTCTCCGGCGGGCCCAGCTGGTGGTAGCCGTAGAAGCAGTCGATCCAGCCCTTGGCGTACTGCTCGCGACCCTGGACCCAGTTCTCCCGGGACGCGTCCCAGAAGTGGCTGTGGGAGTCGACGATGAAGTACTTCTCGCCATCCTTCTCGTACATGGGTTCCTCCTGCGCCGGCAGCGTCGCCGATCGGTGGTGGTCAGGACGTTCGTGTTGTACGGACGTATGGATGAGGGATCAGGGGACGAGGATCGCCCGGCCGCGGACCTTGCCCGCGTCGAGGTCGTGCAGCGCGTCCAGCGCGCGGTCCAGCGGGTACTGCGCGGTGTGCAGCGTGACCTTCCCGGCCTGGGCGAGCACCATCAGCTCGGCCAGGTCGTTGTAGGTGCCGACGATGTTGCCGATCACGTTCTTCTCGCCGGCGACGAAGTCCAGCGTCGGTGCGCGGAACTCGCCGCCGTAGCCGAGGTTGAACTGGTAGCCGGCCGGGCCGGTCATCTGCCAGGCCTCGAGCTCGACGCCCTGCTCGGCGACGTAGTCGAAGACCACGCTCGCGCCGCCGCCGGTCAGCTCCTGCACGGCCGCGACGTGCTCGCCGTCGGCGATGATCGTCTCGTCAGCGCCGATCTGCTTCGCGAGCTCCAGCGCGGCCGGGTTCTTGTCCACCACAATGATCTTCGTGGCGGTCAGCGCGGCGAGCGCCTGGATGCCGATGTGGCCGAGCCCGCCCGCGCCGATCACCACCGCGGTGGTGCCCGGATACAGGTACGGCACCGCCTTGCGGACCGCGTGGTAGGCGGTGATGCCCGCGTCCGCGAGTGCGGCGACGTCGGCCGGGTTGGTGTCCGGGTTCAGCTTCACGCAGGCCCGGGCGGTCGTGCGCAGGTACTCCGCCATCCCACCGTCGTTGTTGGACAGGCCGGGGAAGAACGCGTCCCCGGTGCACTGCATGTCCCGGCCAGCCCGGCAGGACAGGCAGAGCCCGCAGGACGGCTGCGGGTGCAGGATGACGGTGTCGCCGACCTGCACGTTCGTGACGGCGTCGCCGACGGCGTGCACCCAGCCGGCGTTCTCGTGACCGATCACGTAGGGCAGCTCGGGGTTCTGGATGTCGGCCCAGTCGCCGTTGACGATGTGCAGGTCGGTGCGGCAGACGCCGGCGCCGCCGACCTTGACGATGACGTCCAGCGGGCCCTGGATCTTCGGCTCGGGGACGTCGTCGATCTGGGGATCCTGCTGGTACGCGTGCACCCGCACGGCCTTCACGGGGTACCTCCTGGCCTCTGGCATGTGCTCCCGGTCACAGCGATCCCATCGCCCGAGCGCACGACGAACAAGGGGGTCCATTCCCACATATCGATAATCCGGACCGAACGGACAGTTCTCGGATTGGAGTTACTGGCGAGTAGCCTGCGGGTATGACGGACGACGCGAGCTGGGTGGCCGGAGCGATGACGCAGGCCGTGCCGTGGGTCTCCACGGCCGGCATCACGTTCGGCGAGATCACGACGGAGCGGGCCGTGGCGCACCTGCCCGACCGCCCCGACCAGCAGAACCACGTGGGCGGACCGCATGCGGCGGTTATCTTCGGACTGGGCGAGACGGCCTCCGGCGCGATCGGGCTGGCGGCGTTCGCCGCCGCCGGGGACCGGGCCGTCCCGCTGGTCGTCCGCTCCGAGATCGGCTACCTGAAACTCGCTCGCGGGGACCTGCGCGCCGAAGCGATCTTGACCCGATCGGTTGGTGAGGTACTGGCCGAGCTCGATGCCGGTACCCGGCCGGAGTTCACCGTGGACGTGTCGATCACCGACGCCGACGGCCGGGAGACCGGCCGGATGAGCGTGGTGTGGACGCTGCGGCCGCACTCCTGACGCGGGAGGCGGTCCGGCCGTCGGTCCGCGGGCGATCAGCGAGCCGATGGGCCGGACCCTGAGCCAGACCGAGCGGAGCTGGCAGATGCGGAAGGCCCATGCTGCGCGCCTGGGCGTCATAGCCCTCGAGGCGGGCTTCGAGCGACTCCGGGGTCTGGCGGCCCATGCCGGTGATGACGGCGGGCCCGCGGTGATTCCGTGGCACCACCCGGCTCGCCGACCGTTCACGGCCGGGCGAGCATCGCCGCGCCGGTGTCCTCCCAGCACGCTGTCCGGAATGGAGAGCTGCGCGATGACGCGCACGTAGTCCAGGAGGTCCGGCACCGCGCGGAGCTGTCGTCGGCGGTCTAGCGTCGTCCGGTATGGATGTGGTGATCGCCGGTGGGCACGGCCGGATCGCGATGCGGCTGGCCACCCACCTGACCGGACAGGGGCACACGGTGCGGTCCATCGTGCGCAACCCCGACCATCTCGACGAGGTGCGCGGCACCGGCGCCGAGGGGGTGCTCGCCGACATGGAACAGGTCCCGGCGGACGAGCTGGCCGGGCACCTGCGCGGCGCTGACGCGGTCGTGTTCGCGGCCGGGGCCGGACCGGGCAGCGGGGTGGCGCGCAAGGAGACCGTCGACCGGGACGGCGCGACGCTGCTGGCCGACGCCGCCGCGGCGGCCGGGATCCGGCGTTACCTGCTGATCTCCTCCACCGGGGTGGACGCCGAGCCGGACCCGCAGGCGGGCGAGGTCTGGGCCGCCTACATCCGGGCCAAGAAGGCGGCCGAGGAGGCGGTCCGCGCCGACGACCGGCTGGACGCGACGATCCTGCGCCCCGGCCGGCTCACCGACGACCCCGGCACCGGCACGGTGCTGCTGGCGCCGCCCCCGGTGGAGCGGGACGACGTCACCCGGGACGACACCGCCGTCGTGCTGGCGGCGCTGCTCGCCGCGCCGCACACCGTGGGCACGACCCTGGAGCTGCGCGGCGGCGGCACCGCGATCGCCGACGCGGTCGCCGCGCTCGGCTGAGCTCACCCGATTGGTGGGGGCGTGCCCCGGGCCGGAGCGGGAAGGCTGCGGGCATGGAGCATGAGTACGACGTCGTCGTGATCGGCGCGGGCCCGGTGGGCGAGAACGCCGCCGGCTACGCGGTGCAGGACGGGCTGTCCGCGGCCCTGGTGGAGGCCGAGCTGTTCGGCGGGGAGTGCTCGTACTGGGCGTGCATACCGTCCAAGGCACTGCTGCGGACCCCGCAGGCGGTCGCCGACGCGCGCCGGCTGCCGGGGGTGCGCGCGGAGCTCGACCCGGCCGAGGTGCTGGCGCGGCGGACCTCCTTCACCTCGAACTGGGACGACAGCGGCCAGGTCGAATGGGCCGAGGGGGCCGGCGCGGCGGTGCTGCGCGGGCGCGGCCGGCTGGCGGGGGAGCGGACCGTCGTGGTGACCGGTGGCGACGGTGCGGAGACCACGGTGACCGCCCGCCGGGCGGTCGTGCTGGCGACCGGCAGCGTGCCGGTGACCCCGCCGGTGCCCGGTCTGGACACCGTCCGGACGTGGGGCTCCCGGGAGGCCACCTCGGCGAAGGAGATCCCGGGTCGGCTCGGCGTGCTCGGCGGCGGGGTGGTCGGCTGCGAGATGGCGCTGGCATTCGCCCGCCTCGGCTCGGCGGTGACGCTGTTCAACCACGGCGCCCGGGTGCTCCCGAACGCCGAGCCGGTCGCCTCCGGGCGGGTCGCCGACGGCCTGCGGTCCGCGGGCGTCGACCTGCGCCTGGAGACCGGCCTGGACGCGGTCGGGCCGGGTTCCGGCGACGCCATCGCCCTGCAGGGCGGTGGGGAGACCATCGAGGTGGACGAGTTGCTGGTGGCGACCGGCCGTCGGCCCGCCTCGGACGACCTCGGACTGGACACCGTCGGCGTGCCCACCGGCGAGCGTGGCGCGATCGTGGTGGACGACTCCGGGCTCGTCGAGGGCGGCGGGGACTGGCTGTACGCGGTCGGCGACGTCAACGGCCGGGCCCCGCTCACCCACCAGGGCAAGTACCAGGCCCGGATCGCCGCGCACGCGATCGCCGCCCGTGCCGCCGGCCGGAGGCTCGATACCGCGCCCTGGGGCGAGGACGCCGCCACCGCCGACCACCACGCCGTCCCGCAGGTGGTGTTCACCGACCCCGAGGTCGCCTGGGTCGGGTACACCGCGGCGGCCGCCCGGGACGCCGGCCTGCCGGTCCGCGTGATCGACATGGAGCTCGCCGTCGCCGGGTCCGCGCTGACCGCCGACGACTTCTCCGGCCGGGTCGTCGCAGTGGTCGACACCGAACGCGAGGTGCTGGCCGGGATGACCTTCGTCGGGCCCGGGGTGGCCGAGTTGCTGCACGCCGCGACGATCGCGGTCACCGCGCAGGTACCGCTGGCGCGGCTGTGGCATGCCGTGCCGGCGTTCCCGACGATCAGCGAGGTCTGGCTGCGGCTGCTGGAGACCTACCGGGAGGGGTAGCCGGGTGCCGGATGGGCCACTGGACGACACCGCGCCACCCGACGGCATCGCGTTCAGCGATGCCGGGGGCGGTGATGCCGCGCCTAGCCACCTGGCGACGCCGCGGCCCCTGATGCTCAGGCGCGGACGCCCAGGTGGTCGAGCAGCTCGACCTCGATCCGGTCCAGGTCGTGCGAGACGGTCCGGAACGCGGCCTTGCGGCGGCTCGCCGGCATCTGCTCGGCGGCCCGCACGGCCGCGGCCAGATCGTGCAGCCGCGGCTCGGTCTCGTCGGCGAACCGCTTGGCCGCCGGGTCCCGGTCGACGGTGCCGTCCGCGCGCAGCTCGCTGATCGTCGACGCGATCCGGGACAGCCGCACGTGCAAGCGCCCGGCCGGACCGGAGAAGCTGCCCAGCTGGTCCGGGGAGACGCCGAGCCGCCGGGACCGGTGATCGTCCCAGCGGTGCCGCAGCGAGCCGGCCGCGGCCATCGCGTACGGCGCGGCGACCGGGGCGAGCAGCCGCGCGATCGCCAGGTAGCGCTTGACCCGGGCGGCGTTCCACTCGCGGGCGGCGCGCTCGCGCTCGGCCTCCTTCTCGGCCCGTGCCTCGCTCTTCAGCCGACCCTTCTCGGTCGCCCGGGCGGCCTTGGCCTCGGCCTTGCGGGCGTTCGCGTCCGCCTTCGCCGCGGACTTCTGCACCTTGCGGTCCGCGGCGCGGGCCTTCAGACCGGCTTCGCTCAGTGCGGCCGGCGCGGCACCGGCGATCCGGTCACCGGCACCGGCGGTGGCCCGGCGGGTGCGGCGGGTGGCCCTGCGCCCGGCCTTGTCCGCCCGCCTGCTCGCGAGCTCGGCCTTCCGGCGTGCCTTGACCGCCCGGGCGTGCAGCTTCTCGGCGGCCCGGTCGGCCTGCTCCCGGGTGACGTCCGCGGCCTGCACGGCGGTGTCCTGCACCCACGCCGATGCGTCGACCGCCGCCTCCTCGGCCGCCGCCGCGGCGCGCTCGCCCGCGCTCGGCTTCCTGCGCAGCAGTCCCATGTCGTGTCCTCCCGGGTCCGGTTCGCTCACGATGTCGCCTGGCGGGTGCTCGCCTGATCGTCGCCGCAGCCTAGGGCCCGCGCCACCGCAGGCGCAGGAACGACACCGCCGGGGTGACCGCACCGTGTCCGGAACGGATGCGGCGTCCGCGGTCGTTGTCGGGGGTGTTCTCTACCCTCGGGGACCGTGAGCACCTCGACCGGAGCCCGAACCGCGCCGCACGTCCTCCTGGACGCTGCTGCGCTCAGCGGATGCCGGCGCCGGGTGCACCTGGACCACGACCCATCCGTGATCGATGCGCCGCGCGCGCTGCCCGACCCGGCCATCGAGCAGCGCCGGGCCGATGCGGCCGCGCACCGGGTGCGGGTCGGCGAGCTGCTCGCGGGGACCTGGGGCGCGGACTGGGCGAGTGTCTGGCCGGGCGGTGCGGCCGGTCCGGTCGCCGGCGCGGCCGGTGCGGTGGCGGCTGCGAACGGCGCGGATCCGGCCGCGAACCGTGCGGACCCGACCGGGACCGGGGTGGATCCGGTCACGAGCGGGGCGCGCCCGGCCGCGACCGGCGGTGCGGGCCCCGGGGCGCGGGCGGGCTCCCGGGCGGAACGGGCGGCGCGGACCGCAGAGCTGGTGACGGCCGGCGCCCCGATGATCTGGGGCGCGGTCCTCCCGCTCGACGGTGACCGGCGGGGCACGGCCGAGCTGCTCGTCCGGGTGCCGACCGGTGGATACGTGCCGGTGCTTGTGGTCCGCCGCCGGATCACCGACCCGGGGGAGGGCGCCCGGACCACAGCCGTCACCGACCCGTGGCCGCAGCGCGCCCGGCACGATCCGGACCGCAAGGTCCGCTCGCAGCCGCGCGACCTGCTCGCCCTGGCCCAGCTCACCCGGCTGCTGGAGATCGCGGGCTGGGCTCCCGGGGAGTCCGGTCCCCGGCACGGCGGGGTGATCGGGCTGGACGCCGACGTCGTCGTCTGGCACGATCTGCGCGCCGGGCACTGGCCGGGCGGCCGGTCCACGCTCGAGGAGTACGACGCCCGGTTCGCCGACCGCTCGGCCGTCGCCCGAGCCGCGGTCACCGGCGCCCCGGCGCTGGCCGCGCCGTCCCGGATCACCGAGTGCCGGCGCTGCCCGTGGTGGCCGACCTGCGAGGCCGAGCTGACCCGGACCGACGACGTCAGCCTGGTCGCGCACGGCGAGACCGGGCGCCTGCTGCGGGAGGCCGGGGTCGGGACGGTCGCCGCGCTCGCCGCGCTGGACCCGGCCGCGCCACCGGCCGCGCTGGTCGGGCCGCTGCCAGGGCCGCCGTTCACCGACCTGGTGGCGCTCGCGCGCGCCCGCCGCGCCGGTCTCGCGGTGGCCCGCCGGGTGCCCGAGGTGCCGGTCCCGCGCGCCGACGTCGAGGTGGACGTCGACATGGAGAGCTTCGGCGAGGCCGGGGCCTACCTCTGGGGCGTGCTGCTGAACTTCCCCGGCGGCCGCCGGGACGGCGATCCGGAGCCCGGGTACCGGGCGTTCGCGACCTGGCAGCCGCTGCCGACCTCGGACGAGGGGCGGTCGTTCGGCGAGTTCTGGACCTGGCTGACCGGGATCCGGGAGAGCGCCGCCGCGTCCGGTCGCACGTTCGCCGCCTACTGCTACAACGAGCAGGCGGAGAACCGCTGGATGCTGGCCTCGGCGCAGCGCTTCCCGGGGATCGCGGGCGTCCCCACCGAGGCCGAGGTCCGCGCGTTCATCGAGGACCCCTGCTGGGTGGACCTCTACGGCGTGGTCTCCACCTGGTTCCTCTGCGCGCAGGGCAAGGGCCTGAAGAAGATCGCCCCGGCCGCCGGCTTCGCCTGGCGGGACCCGGAGGCCGGCGGCGAGAACTCGATGCGCTGGTACCGGGACGCGGTAGCCCTCGACGGGGGTGCGCCCGACCCGGCACAGCGCGAGCGGCTGCTCGGTTACAACACCGACGACGTGCTCGCCACGCACGCGTTGCGGGAGTGGATGTCCTCGGCCCGGGTCCGCGAGGTACCCCTGGTGAGTGAGTTGCGCGACCCCGACGTGTGAGGATGCGTCGGTGGCACCCCGTGGATTCGACCGGATCGGGCCGCGTGGCGCGGTCAGCAGCACCCACCACCTCGGCACGGCGGCGGCGGCCGGTGTGCTGGCCCGCGGCGGGAACGCCTTCGACGCCGCGGTGACCTGCGGGTTCGTCCTGCAGGTCGTCGAGCCGCACCTGTGCGGTCCGGGCGGCGAGCTGCCCGCGGTGTTCGTCACCGCGTCCGACCCGGTACCGCAGGTGCTCTGCGCGCAGGGCGTCGCACCGGCGGCGGCGACGATCGAGCGGGTGCGCGGTGCGGGCTGCGAGATCGTGCCCGGGACCGGGTTGCTACCCGCCACCGTGCCCGGAGCCTGGGATGGCTGGCTGAGCCTGCTGCGCGATCACGGGACCTGGGAGCTCGCCGACGTCCTGGAGCCCGCGCTCGGCTACGCGGCGGGCGGGTTCCCGCTGGTCCCGCGGATCCCGGGGGCGATCGGCACGGTGGCCGAGCACTTCCGCACGCACTGGCCGAGCTCGGCCGCGACCTGGCTCCCGGGCGGCCGGGTACCCGGCCCCGGCGAGGTCGTGCGGCTGCCGGCGCTCGCGGCGACCTGGCGGCGGTTGCTGGACGCGGCCCGCGGCCCGGGCCGGGAGGCGCGGATCGACGCCGCCCGGGACGCCTGGTACCGCGGCTTCGTCGCCGAGGAGATCGAGCGCTTCGCACGCACCCCGGTCCGCGACGAGACCGGTCGTGACCACACCGGCCTGCTCACCGCCGACGACCTCGCCGGCTGGTCGTCGCACTACGAGGACGCGGTGCTCGCCGACGCCGGCCGTGGCTGGACGGTCGCCAAGTGCGGGCCGTGGTCGCAGGGACCTGCGTTGCTCCAGCAGCTCCGGTTGCTGTCCGGTGTGGACCTCGAGCTGCCCGGTGGGGTGGCGACGGCGGACACCGTGCACGCCGCCGCGGAGGCCGCGAAGCTCGCGTTCGCCGACCGTGAGGCCTGGTACGGCGACGCCGCCGGAGGCGTCGTCCCGGTGGCCGAGCTGCTCTCGGACGCCTACACCACCGAGCGCCGCGCGCTGATCGGGTCCACGTCGGACGGTGGCCTGCGCCCCGGCTCGCCGGGCGGTCGGGAGCCCAGGATCGGGGTGTACGCGGCCACCCCCGGTGCGGGACGCGGGGCGGGCACCGAGGGTCCGGGCACCGGTGAGCCGACGGTGTCCCCGCACGGCGTTGCGCGCGGGGACACCGTGCACGTCGACGTGCTGGACGCGGCCGGGAACATGATCTCGGTGACGCCGTCCGGCGGGTGGCTGCAGTCGTCGCCGACGATCCCGGAACTGGGCTTCTGCCTGGGCACCCGCGGCCAGATGTTCTGGCTGGAGGACGGCCTGCCCAGCTCGCTGGCCCCGGGCCGGCGCCCGCGCACCACGCTGAGCCCGTCGCTGGCGCTTCGCGACGGCGAACCACGGGTCGCCTTCGGCACCCCCGGCGGCGACCAGCAGGACCAGTGGCAGCTGTGCTTCCTGCTGTCGTTGATCCACGGCGACGATCCCGCAGGCGGCGCCCACGCACTGGACCTGCAGGCCGCGATCGACGCCCCGACCTGGCATTCGACGGCCTTCCCGGCATCGTTCGCGCCGCGCGGCTGGGAGCCGCACGGGCTGGTCGTCGAGTCCCGCCTGGGCGCGGACACGCTGGCCGACCTGCGCCGCCGTGGACACGCCGTGGACGACAGCGGCGCCTGGGCGCTCGGCCGGATGTGTGCGGTCGGCACCTCCGCCGGGGCCCGGCACGCCGCGGTCGACCCGCGCTCCGGGGTCGGTGCGGCCATCGCGCTGTAGCCGGCGCGCCGGCGTCCCGCCATCGGTCGTGGGCCGTGCGCGGGCGGCGTACCGTGGTCGCCATGTTCGGCTGGGGGCACGAGGCGGAGATGGTGTCAGCCGAGGACGCCCTCCCGGGGAGGTCGGTCGCGATGCCGGTCCCGGAGACCCACCAGGTGAACGGCCATCGGCTGGTCCCGCCGTTCCCGGAGGGCACGGCGACCGCGGTGTTCGGGATGGGCTGCTTCTGGGGTGCCGAGCGGCTGTTCTGGGAGACCGAGGGGGTCTACTCGACCGCCGTCGGGTACGCGGGCGGCTACACGGAGAACCCGACGTACGAGGAGACCTGCACCGGCCTGACCGGGCACACCGAGGTCGTGCTGGTGAAGTACGACCCGGCCGTGGTGAGCTACGAGCAGCTGCTGCGGATCTTCTGGGAGGGGCACGACCCGACCCAGGTGATGCGCCAGGGCAACGACGTCGGGACCCAGTACCGGTCGGCCGTCTACACCGTCGACGACGCCCAGGCCGCGATCGGCGAGCGTTCGGCGCGGGCCTACGGCGCGGCGCTGGCCGCGGCGGGGCTGGGCGAGATCAGCACCGAGGTCGCCCCGCTGACCCAGTTCTACTATGCCGAGGGCTACCACCAGCAGTACCTCGCCAAGGTCCCGGGCGGGTACTGCGGCATCGGGGGCACCGGCGTGCGATGCCCGGCCGGAACCGGGGTCGGCGCCGACTCCTGAGCGGCCCGCCGCCCGCGCGACACAGAACGGCTCGGCACCCCGTACGGGGTGCCGAGCCGTTCTGCGTGGACCCGTGGTGCCGCCCGTCAGCTCGGCTCGCGGGCCTGCTGGTGCTGGGCGTGCTGGCCGTCGCCGTTCGCGGAGCCGTTCCCGTTCCCCGCGGCGGGGTGCGGGCCGGGCTCCCGGCCGACGCCCCCGAGCGGGTGCGGGAACTCGACGTCGGAGTGCGTGACCCGGCCCGGGTCCAGCGCCACCACCGTCGCCACCGGCGCGTAACCGCTGGTCGCGAGGGTGTAGGAGCCGGCAGCGAGGTTCTCGAAGGTGAACGTGCCGTCCGGGCCGGAGAGCCGCGACCCCACGACCGCCCCCTCGGAGTCGATCAGCGTGGCCAGCGCCTGCGGGACCGGCAGGCCGTCCGGCGCGGCGGTGACCCGGCCGGTGAGCCGGGACCGCTGCGGCAACCGCAGGTCCTGCTCGGCGGTACCCACGGCGGGCACCTGCACCCCGACCGCCACCGGGTCCAGGCCCTCACCGGCCCCGGTGAGGGTGTAGCTCCCGGCCGGGACGCCGGTCAGCGCGAACAGCCCGGCCTCGGTGGTCCGGCCGGATGCGGTGACGTCACCACCGGCATCGATCAACGTGACGGTCACCCCGCCGACGCCGTGTCCGGCCGTGTCCCGGACGGCGCCGCGGACGCCGCTGCCACCGGCCAGCCGGACGTCGTGCCGGACCGGCTGGGTGCCGACGGTCACGGTCGCCGCCTGCGGGGGCAGCGACCCGGCCGCCGCGACGACCAGGAACCGGCCCGGTTCGCCGAGCGCGACCCGGTAGTGGCCGTCGTCGTCGGTACTGGTGCGCCCGGCCTGCTCGCCGGACAGCCGGGTGACGGTCACGGTCGCGCCGGCCAGCGGGCCGCCGTCGCCGCGCTGCACCTGGCCGGTGACGGCCGGGCCGTCACCTCCGGCCGGGCCGGCGCCGGCGAGCCCGGCCGCCCGCGCCGCGTCGGCCACGGTCCCGTTGGCCGGGCTCGGCTGGGCCGGAGCGGGCTGTGGCAGGGCGGGCTGTGGCGGGGCGGACTGTGCCGGCGCGGGCTGGGCCGGAGCGGGCTGCCGTGCCGGGGGCACCGGGTCGTCGTGCTCCCCGGGGCGGGGACCGGCGGACGTCCGGCCGAGCACCGGGATCGGCGTCGTGGCCGGGGCGTCCGGCACGGAGGTGGCGGACGGCGCGGCCGCCGCCGGGACGGTGGCGAGCGCCTCGGTCGGGGCCGCGGTCTCGGTCGCTCCCCGGCGCGCGGCCTCCTCGGCCCGCGCGGCCTGGGCGCCTGACATGGTGCGCAACGGCAACTCCTTGATGAACAGTACGAGCACGAAGGCCACCGCGATGACGCAGGCGGCGATCATGAACGCCAGCGTCATCGACTCGGTGAAGCCGGCCTGGAACGGTGCGGCCAGCCGCGGATCGATCTGCTGCAGGAACGACGAGTCGCTCAGCACCCCGGCGCTGAGCCCGCCGGTCCGGCCGGACTGCAGGCCCTGCAGGACGGTCTGGTTCGCCGGGTCCGCGGCCACCGCGGGATCGGTCAGCGCGGCCCGGAACGAGCCGGTGCCGAGCGCGTCGCGGAGCGCGGCGGCGATCCTGTCGCCGGCCGTGGAGAACACCACGGACAGGAACACCGCGGTGCCCAGCGTGCCGCCCATCTGCCGGAAGAAGGTGACCGACGAGGTCGTCACGCCCATGTCCCGGGCCGGCATCGCGTTCTGCACGGCCAGCACCAGGGTCTGCATGCACAGCCCCAGCCCGAGGCCGAGCAGGGCCATCGTCAGGAACAGCTGCCAGAGCGGGATCTGTGGGGTGACGGTTTGCCACAGCAGCACCATCGCGATCGTGATGAACGCGGTACCGACCACCGGGAAGATCTTGTAGCGGCCGGTGCGCGAGGTCAGCTGGCCGGAGGTCACCGAGGCCACCATGATCCCGAGGACCATCGGCAGCATCATGAACCCGGCCTCGATCGGCGTCGCGCCGTGCACGAGCTGCAGGAACTGCGGGAGCAGCGCGATCCCGCCGAACATCGCCATGCCGATCAGCAGGTTGATCACGCTGGACAGCGAGAAGATCCCGCTCCGGAACAGCCGCAGCGGCAGCAGCGCGTCGTCGCCGTAGGCCCGCTCGGCGACGATGAACAGCAGCAGCCCGACGACGCCGACGGCGTAGCAGACGACCGCCGAGGTGGAGCTCCAGCCCCACCCACGGCCCTGCTCGGCGACGATCAGCAGCGGCACCAGGCACAGAGCCAGCGCGATCGCGCCCGGCCAGTCGATCCGCGCCTTCCGCGGGACGTGCGGGATGTTCAGCACCCGTTGCACGACGATCAGCGCGATCAGCCCGATCGGCACGTTCACCAGGAAGATCCAGCGCCAGCCGGAGATCCCCGCGATCGAGTCCACACCGGACAGCAAGCCGCCGATGACCGGTCCGATGACGCTGGACGTGCCGAACACGGCGAGGAAGAAGCCCTGGTACCGGGCCCGCTCCCGGGGAGGGACGATGTCGCCGAGGATGGTCAGGGCCAGCGACATCAGGCCACCGGCCCCCAGGCCCTGCAGCGCGCGGAACGCCGCGAGGGAGTACATCGACCAGGCCACGGTGCAGGCCACCGAACCGACCAGGAAGATCGAGATCGCGATCATGAACAGCGGCTTGCGGCCGAAGATGTCGGAGAGCTTGCCATAGAGCGGCGTGCTGATCGTGCTGGTGATCAGGAACGCGGTGGTGGCCCAGGCCTGCATGGACAGGCCCTGCAGGTCGTCGGCGATGGTGCGGATCGCGGTCGACACGACCGTCTGGTCCAGGGCGGCCAGGAACATTCCCAGCATCAGCCCGCCCAGGACGGTGAGGATCTGCCGGTGCGTCAGCTCCCCGTCCCCCCTCGGTGGGGCGGCGGTAGCGGCGGTCATGCGGACTCCCGTGCTTCGTAGTTCTGGTAGTCGTCGAGGAACCGGGCGAGGAGCGTGGTGAGCGAGTCCCGGTCCCCGGCGTCCCAGCCGGCGAGCACCTCGGCGATCACCCGGGCGCGGCGGCGGCGCTCGGTCTCGATCACCCGGACGCCGTCGTCGGTGGCGGCGAGCAGGCTGGCCCGGCCGTCGTCGGGGTCGGCGCGGCGCTCCACCAGCCCGGTCCGGACCAGGGCCGCGGTCTGACGGCTGATCGTCGACGGGTCCGAGTGGAAGAACGCGGCGATCTCGCCGGCCCGCTGCGGGCCGCCGAGGTGCAGGTGGGCCAGCAGGTGGTAGCCGGCCATGTCGACGATCATCTCGGGCCGGTGTCGCTCGGCGGACCGCTTGACCTGGCGGACGAGCTGGAACAGTTCGCGGACGACGGTGTCGGCGAGCTCCAGCTCCGCTTCGCTCGGGTCACGCGGCTCGGCGGGCGCGCGCTCCGCTGTGCTCACGGCGCTCCTCCGGGGGTGATGCGTGTATCACGCAACTAGTTGATCCGTGCAAGAATGCTCCGATGCATTTCGCGATGCAAATCGTTTCGGCATGACACGCGCCACGTCACCCGGAGGTGCCGCGCACCTGCCGGTCGGGGCTCGGACCGGGGACGGGCCGTGGGTGGCGTAGCGGGCATCGACGTGTTCGACCCGCGGATCTTCGCCCGTGGCGTTCCGCACGACGACAGCCGTCCCGGAGGGACGCGCCGTACGGGAGTGGATCGAGTCCGGCGCGCGGCCGGGGTGAGCGGACCGCCGCCTGCGCCCGCATGCTGGTCGGATGCGACGCCGATCCGGGTACCGCGCCCTCGTCGTCGTGCTCGCCCTGCTCGTGGCCGGCTGCGGTGCCCGTCCGGCCGCGCCCCCGGACGGCTGCGGCGCCGAGGTACCCGGGCTGGAGCGCCGGACCGCCGAGCTGCCCGGGGTGCGGCTGCACCACGCCGTCGGTGGTCGCGGACCCGTGATCGTGCTGGTCCACGGCTTCCCGGAGACCTGGCGGGTGTGGGCGCCGGTCGGATTCCGGCTGCTCGACCGGTTCACCGTGGTGCTGCCCGACCTGCGCGGTATCGGCTGCTCGTCGGTGCCGACCGGCGGCTACGACACCAGGACCCGCGCCGCCGACCTCGGCGCGCTGCTGGACCGCATCGCACCGGGCCGCCGGGTCGTGGCGGTCGGGCACGACCTCGGCGGCATGGTCGCCTACGCCTGGGCCCGCGACCGGCGCGACCAGGTCCGCGGCCTGGTCGTCACCGGGGCGGGGGTCCCGGGCGCCGGGCTGGCCGAGCTCGCCCCACCGCACGTGGCGCGGTTCGCCGCCGACCCGGACGGCGTGGCCGACGAGGCCCGCGGCCGCGAGCGGGAGTGGCTCGCCGCGTTCACGGCGAGCCAGGCGTTCGCGACGAGCGGAGCCCTCGACGACGCCGTCGCCGCCTACGACCGGCCCGGCCGGCTGCGGACCGCGTTGGCCCAGTACGCCGCGCTGCCCCGCGACGCCGCCGTGCAGCGGGCCGAGCGGTCCGACCCGCTGACGATCCCGGTGACCGCGCTGGAGGGCGGGGCGCCGGGGACCGCCTCGGCGACGCTGCCATGGGTCGCCGCACGGGTGCGCACCGTCGTCGTGCCGGGTACCGGGCACTACCTGCAGGTCGAGCGTCCGGAGGCGGTCGCCGCGGCGATCGCCGGGGCCGCTGGCGGCTAGTGCCCGTCAGACATCCCACAGGCTGGGCTGTCAAGCGGCGGTCTGGTGATCGTGCTGGTGGTGCCCCCAGGCGGTGGCTTCGTCGTAGCGGGTTCCGGTCTTGAGGCAGCCGTGCAGGATGCCGACCAGTCGGTTGCTGAGTTGGCG